>NZ_JBHGAQ010000050.1:0-1991 GCF_042610505.1 Chryseobacterium sp. sg2396
AACGGGAAGGAGCTTCAGGAAACCGGGATGTATGATTATGGCGCAAGGTTTTATATGCCGGATATCGGGCGCTGGGGTGTGGTGGATCCATTGGCGGAACAGTATCGTAGATTTTCACCATATAACTATACTGTAAATAACCCAATAAACTTTACAGATCCTGATGGTAGATGGGTTAGAGGCGCTGGTTTTTTTAATAATCTATTCAAATCCGACGCTAGAATTCATGCGGAACAGTGGGCAGATAAGTTAGGTTCTGGATATTACAACGTAGCTGTTAATAAGGGTAACAATGGCACTTGGAATGTAACTTCACACACACTGAGAGCTAGTGTCACAGAAACTTTTAATTCTGGTGGACTTACTAATACACTTTATATACCATATTCTGAAGGAGGTGGTCTAGGTACAGCGCCATCATCTGGTAATCCATGGGGTCCTTCATTTGGCTCTGTTCCTGAATCACGTGGTAAAACGGATATTCAAATGTTAGTTTCTGAAAATCCTGCAGTTCAAGGTGCCGCTATTGATCTATTTACTGGGGGAGCCGGATCTGCTTTATCATCACTAAGAACTGCGATCAGGATTCGTAGATTAAGTTCTCAAGTTGAAAGGACTGCAGCTGATATTTATGCAGCTGGTGGAGCTCCATCCGCAGTAGCAGGAGCTGAACTAAATGGACAAACAGTAATAGGGATTAGCGGGCAACATCCGAGTGATATTGCACCACAATTACAAGATGTTGTGGAAATGCTAGGTGGTGCAGGAACTAAAAACATTAATAAAACACCAGTTGCATGTTGTGCAGAATTTCAAGCTGGAAATGAATTGTTATTGAAAAACCCACAGGCTTTCCCATCGCAAATCAATTTTACAGAAGCTATAAGACCTAGGACAGGAAAGGTCGTTCCAATGTGTGGTAATTGTAAAGCAACTTTTGGAAAATAATTATATTTTTATGTATACAGAAATAGAACAACAAACATTAGACATCGACTGGTTTTTTACCGATGGTAATTATATTAGTTTTGTTGCTTCTGGAGCGGGAAAATTACCTGAAACAGTTGCAAATTCAGAAGTAAACAATAAAAAATTAGTATCTTATTTTAAGGGTTTGCCAAATATATCTGATACAATAATAAATCCTTTATTAGATGGATTATTAACTAAGATATTTGGGAGTGGTGCTGATGAAAGATATTTAAGAGATTTTATGTATTTTACTCAAAGAGGTCTTTACTCTTTTGATAAGACTAATTTAAATGATTTTACAGATACTCAATATCATTTGGTTTCTACTCCGGTAAAACCCTTAAAAGTAACTGATTTACCTCCGGATATTTTAGATATTTTGATACAGACCAAAATTGAAGACAATATAAAATTAATAAGCGATTTGGATGCTAGTAAAATAATTTAAGTAAAATATCCCCTCGCTACCGCACGATTTTATCGTGTGGCAGATAAAAAGAACCTCGCAAGTTGCGAGGTTTTTGTGTTTTATAAAGCAGCTGCGTTTTTAGCAAAAAAATCTTTAAACTTTTTATTGGTAAGCATTTTTTCCACGAGCCGGAAAATGGTTTGCTTGTCTTCCTCTTCGAGCTACTGTATTAATCTGGTCTGTTCAAGTTCCGTTTTATCTTCCAAAATTATTTCTTTAGGAATAGAAGCCAATCACTCCTAATACATTAAGTCCGACCTGGATTCTTGATTTTGTACCTACGGCCGAAGGGTTTTACAGTTTCACGAAAAACCGCTATATTTACCAGTAAAGGAATCATCTGGGAAATGCAAGATTGAGCTATGCTAAAAACAGCAGTGGAGTATTGGAAATTAAGGATACCAACAATTTATTACGCTTTTGGAATGAATCATATTGCCAGTAGCTTTGGAACCTCCAAAATAGGAGGACTGTATTCTTACAAGTATAATGGTAAGGAATTGCAGGAGACCGGCATGTATGATTACGGGGCAAGGATGTATATGCCGGA
>NZ_JBHGAQ010000051.1:0-1773 GCF_042610505.1 Chryseobacterium sp. sg2396
TAAATATACTTATTTTTTTCAAAATCATAATAGCCCTCCGAAGTAGGCACAAATTTTAAAATGAGGGCAAATTTAGAACCCGTATTCGTTGCTTCATACTGGAAGCCGTCAAGGTATTCCGTGATCGTATTGACCTCAGAATTGGTTTTGCCGCTGCCGTATGTATAAGTCTTTCTTAGTTTGCTCCCATCGGCGCGGTACAGGTATTGGGTATTCACATGATAATCCCCGCCGAGATTAACCCGCGGCACATACATTTTATCAAACTTTACAAAATCCGGCTGGTCCATTATATTGTAGGCTATTTCCACAATACCCTTATCGGCATGGCTGATCATATTCCCATTGTCATCATACGGAATCGTATTTCCTGATACGTCAGGATATCCTGCATAATCCTGGGAATCATCCGTTACCGAGGTCAGCTTATTTCTTGCATACCATTTATATCCTAAAAGATAAACGAGAGTAGGTATCCTGCTCTCGTTTTGTATTAATTTATTATGATTATCAATTACAGTACATTATTTATTACAAACTATACTATCACTAAATAGTATTTACTACTTTCATTTTATCACTACATTTTTCCAAACAGTTTTACAGCTATCTTTCCACTCTTGGGGAAAATTTTCATCATTAAGAATTTCTTGGGAAATTAAAGTATATTTGAGTTTTTTAAGATTTTTGTTCTTCTCTAAAATATAGAAATAAGGCGAATTTTTATGTTTTATAATACTATCACCAATATTTACACTATCAATATTTTCTCCTAAAAATATTAAAGTATCAAATTTATTCTGTCTGGATATTTTTGCATGCGTTAAAAGTCCTTCTCTAACTGCAACTTTCTTTTTTATTTTTCCTACTATATCTACCCTAATATCAGCAATAATAAATTTATCCTCATTTTTCGGAGAGTAAATTAATAAAAATAATATAAAGCCCGCACCTAATAACACCAAAGAAAAATACATCAAATCTGTTTTTTTCATTTTAAAATATTTTTTTTAATATCGTATAATTTGACCAAAATATTTTTCCACCCATTTCACCATGTGCAACACCATTAGTAATAGTAATCCATGTTGTTTTACTTTTTTGCCCTTGCCACAATTCGCCATCATTTGATCTGTTTCCCCAAGATCTAGAATATCCCCAAATTCCGACTCCAAAACCATGACCTGAAGATTTTCCAGCGTAACCAGCAGCATTAAAGTTTCTATTATCTTTATCTACATATTTTGCATAAAACTTACTAATGCCTATTGATGCTTCAAAGCCTGTATTTCCTCCAGTATACCCATAAACATAACCGCTTCCAGCATCACTTCCAGCCATAAAATAAACAAATGCAATTCCTCCATTTGGACCTCCTCCGAGTGTGGCACTATAATCTAAACTAAATCCAACAGCATGGGCTCCCATTTTTTCATAATCGGCTAAGTTTATTGTCATAGGATTATTAACCTCTATATCTGTATCAATTTTTACGTCTTTATAAAGAGTTTTCGATAAAATCCGGTACATAATATGTCCTTTTTTATTTCTAATTATAACATCATGAGGATCAATATCACCGTAACCTGAAAAATCAAATCCTTTAAAAAAAATCCCTGAACTAGCATAATCATCAAAAGAAATCGCTCCGTTCTGGCTTACTTTTACAGCAACTTCATAAGAAACACCGTTTCTGACAAAGGAATTGATATTATCTTCAGCACTAGCGCTACTTCCTCCACCGCCTCCGCCGCCGGATAACCTCATCTGGGC
>NZ_JBHGAQ010000052.1:0-1610 GCF_042610505.1 Chryseobacterium sp. sg2396
GATCCATCACGATCTCTCTTCTGGACGAGAACGGAAATCCTGCTGTCGTATGGAAAGTGAAGAATGCATTCCCTGTAAAGTTACAGTCTACGGATCTTAAAGCGGAAGGGAATGAAGTTGCTGTAGAGACGCTGGAAATCGCACACGAAGGTTTAACCATTGAAAATAACGCCAATTAATTTTAAAATTTTTAACAAATGAATTACAAAACACCAGGAGTCTACGTAGAGGAAATCCCAAAATTCCCGCCATCCGTAGCACAAGTAGAAACTGCTATTCCGGCTTTCGTTGGATATACAGAAAAAGGACCGAAAAATGAACCGACAAGAATTACCTCGATGTTGGAGTATGAAGCACTTTTCGGAAAAGCAAAAAATGAGGGTGGAGCTATCACTGTTTCTATTTCAGATAATGTGGTTTCTGCAAATTTCGATACTGCCAAATTAGGTAAGTTCCAAATGTATTATGCGATGCAGATGTACTTTGCCAATGGTGGTGGACCATGTTACATCGTTTCCGTAGGATCTGCGGCAGGTTATCCGGCTGCACCGATCCTGGCAGATTTACAAAACGGACTGAAAACACTGGAAAAAGAAGATGAGCCGACACTTATTGTTTTCCCTGATGTGGAAGGTCTATCAGCCGCCGCAGATGCTTATAGTTTATATAACAGTGCATTGAACCAGGCAGAGGAAATGAAAGACCGGTTTGTGATTATGGATGTTGTAGGAAATACAGATGCTTTCAGAACGGGAATCACAGCAAAGGGGTTAAAATACGGAGCCGCTTATTATCCGAAGCTGGAGACGATTTTAAATTACAGTTTTGAGGATAAAGATGTTATTATTAGCAGTTTTAAAGAAAAAGATGTTAATGGAGATCTTCAACCTGTTTCAATGCCTGCAAACCAGAATAATGTGGCATGGTTAAAAACAAAAAGTTCAGCTCTGTATAACCAGGCCCAAAGCGTAATTGCTTCAAGAAAGGTTGTCATGGCGCCTTCATCCGCAATGGCCGGTATTTACGCCAAAGTGGACAGCACTTCCGGAGTATTCAAAGCACCTGCTAACGTGGGACTTAACTACGTAGTGGAACCTGTTTTGAAACTTTCTCCTGATGAGCTGGACAGCTTAAATGTAGATGCAACCTCCGGAAAATCCATCAACGCGATCAGAACATTTACCGGTAAGGGAACTATGGTTTGGGGCGCAAGAACCCTGGACGGAAACAGCAACGAGTGGAGGTATGTGTCGGTGAGACGTTTCTTCAACATGGTGGAAGAATCCGTGAAAAAAGCCACCGAGCGTTTCGTTTTTGAAGCCAATACGGCCAATACATGGGTAAAGGTACAGGCAATGATCGAAAATTTCCTTAATGAACAGTGGAAAGACGGAGCATTGGCGGGAAGCAAGCCGGAAGAAGCCTACTACGTAAGCGTAGGTCTGAATAAAACGATGTCTGCGCAGGATATCCTGGAAGGAAGAATGATCATCGAAGTGGGAATGGCTGCGGTACGTCCGGCAGAATTTATTATTCTTCGTTTCTCTCACAAGCTGCAGGAAGCTTAAGCTTAATCTTAAATAAAATCAACCAAAATTAAATTAAAAAAT
>NZ_JBHGAQ010000053.1:0-1167 GCF_042610505.1 Chryseobacterium sp. sg2396
ATAAATTATACCAATTATGTATATACAATAGTCTAATCTACTTGAAAAAGTAGTCAAAACCACAAAGGTCGATAATCAGTTCTCTGGTGATTAGATTTTTCACAATTTTGCTTATTTCGGTTTTGAGTTCTTCCATTGTTTTATAAATTTTATGAGTCATTTTTCTTTTCATTTGAAGCCAAACCAATTCAGCCGGATTCAGTTCCGGGGAATATGGTGGAAGAAACAATAAAGCAATGTTTTTGGGGATGATCAGCGATTTCACTTTGTGGAAAGCACCATTATCTAAAATCATTACTTTGAATTCTGCAGGGTTCATTTTTGATAATTCATTCAGGAAAATTTGGAAATTCTCGCCATTGCAATTAGGGAGTTCCATCACCAGACTATCACCGTTATAGGGCGAAAACGCACCAAAAATATAGGTAGACTTAAAAATATTCTGATACATGCAAATGGGTTTTACGCCTTTTGCAGTAAGTGATTTTCCGTTTCGGGTAAACAAACCAAACCGGCTCTCATCCTCAACATACAGATTAAAACTCGAAAATTCTTCACTTGCATTTTTCAACGTATTTTCGAGAATCAAACTAAAGTTTTTTTAAAAGAATCAACCGCTTCTTCATCCTTTTTAATATGGCTTTTACGTGCTACTTTTATTTTTGCTCCAAAATTTCGTTTTACATAACTATTGATAGTTTGATAATTGATTCCTGAAGGCATGTAATTTTCTGTAATCCATTCAATTAAATCAATATACGAAGTGAAGGCGTCTTTAGGTGAATGCAGGCGTTTTTCGATGGCCTGATGCAATTCTTCACTGATGATTGATGGCTTGAAACCAATTCTACCATCAGATAAAAGTCCCTCAATCCCTTCATTGCAATACTTTGTGCGCCATTTTTGAGCGGTATTGTGATTGATGTGCAACATTTTCGCCAATGCCTCTTTGCTCAATGGGGTTTCACTTTTTTTCATGACCAATAACATCTGCACTTTATTTTTCAAATGAATGGGTTGCTTTCTCAATAAAATTTTAAGTTCCTGTTCTGTTTCTTTTACGATAATGTGTTTTGCAACAGCCATATACAAATTATATTTATAGTAGCAACTAATATATGAAAAATAATCTTAAAATAGACTTTTTTTTAAATATAATTGGTATTA
>NZ_JBHGAQ010000054.1:0-1078 GCF_042610505.1 Chryseobacterium sp. sg2396
TAATAACATTCCGGATACGGAAGCTGCATTTTCAAAGGTTGCTCTTGTTACTTTCGTAGGGAAGTTTTCTGCTTGATCCATTGGACGGCAATATCAAACGGTTCTGTATCATTGCGGGAAGAGGTGCTGTGTCCCAGCTTACTGAAAAGAGCATACTCGAAAGGTTTGCCCTGCGCTTTGAAGGTATTTAGGTGTTCAATGCACAGCTTTACCGGAATCTGGATGTCTTTTTCACCATACAGCCAAAGTCCGGGAATAGAAAGGGTGTTCAGGGAAACTTTTGGATCAGTGGGGGCAAATTGATATTTGTCTGGGTCATTTTTAGTATGTTCAAAGGCTTCGGCCTGAGTGTGATTTTCCCAAAAATTAGTGTTTCCATTAGTATAAAATTGAAAACGAAGTTGTTCCAGCGTTGTAATGGTAGGACAACTGAACAAGACCATAAATCTGATTTCCGGATTTTTACTTGCAGCCATCGGGATGATCCATCCTGCCTGACTGAAACCTACTAATCCGATGGGTATTTTTTTGTTTTTTAAATGGGTCTGAAATTTTTTTACCGCAGCGTCTGCGTCCTGAGACAAGAGGTTGAGATTAGCCGTGTCGATATTGTTGGTGCCAACGGACGGCCCCACATACACGCCACCAGATTCACCTACGCCGCGTTTGTCATAAGTGAGTACAGCAATGCCCTCTTTAGCAAGACGTTTTGCAAACTCCATTTCTCTTTTTACCGGATCGGACCCATGAACGATGACCACTGCCGCGAATGGCTTTTCAGGTTTTACTATTGATCCTGCAAGAGTGATCCCCTGACTTTCAAATTTTACATCCTGAACCGTAATTCCGTCCGATTGTGCAAATGCAAATCCGGGAAGCACTATTAATAAAAGCAGAATATATACGTTAGAAAAAATATTGATTTTCATAGGTTATGGATAGGTTGTCAAATATACCACAAAAAAACCGCCCTATAAATAGAGCGGTTAGTATATTAAATTGCCTCGGTCGCTGATCGTTACATCATTCCTGGCATTCCTCCTCCCATTGGCATGGCTGGTTCGTCTTTTTTCACTTC
>NZ_JBHGAQ010000055.1:0-1021 GCF_042610505.1 Chryseobacterium sp. sg2396
TATTTTAATAAGACCCCTTTATCAGAATCATATTTTAGATATTCATATTCCATCTTCGAAGTGTCCTTTTGAAAATAATCAAATATCCCTATATCGATTTTTTTATTATTTAACGTACCTGACTTATACGTTACAATAATAGGTTCATAAAACTCTAATACTTGTCCGTTTACATGTCCTACAAAATATAATAATAGAATACATATAAATATTTTCTTTCTAATTTGTTCCATTAGTTTTCTTTTTTTCTTCTTCTCGTAGCTGGACGAGTTGGTTAACTATTTTCTCTGAATTAGTGCCGGGTACTCTTGGAGCAGCTAACTTAAAATCTCCAGACCCATATTGTGTATGATCCAAATCAGGATCTCCCGTTCTATTTTCTATATGAGAATCCATTTCATGATATACAGCTTCTGCTAAATCATAATTATTATAGCCCATTTTTTTCTCAACGCCTGCCTTATTCTCGAATGTTACACTATATCTTGAATCGGTACTGTTTTCCTTAAAAAAATTTTCATTCAAAGAAATCAAATGNGCCCATTTTTTTCTCAACGCCTGCCTTATTCTCGAATGTTACACTATATCTTGAATCGGTACTGTTTTCCTTAAAAAAATTTTCATTCAAAGAAATCAAATGTACATTTTTATTGCCTGACTGAGATACGTCTAGATTATTAAATTCAGACATATTAACATATCCTTCAGGAATTGACACTTTCCCGTTTTTTGTAATACCCAAAGTTTTTATATCTGCAATTGTTTCAGCTACAGTTGATGAACGAATACCAAAGTTTTTGGAATTGATATAAATATCGTCCGTTTTACTAGTTCCGTACTTATCCCATATCCTCTAACCTTCAGCAGTTTTATAAAGTATATCTTTTGATGCTTTGAAAGACCCATTTGCAGTTAGAATAATAATATCTTTGGGAGCTTTTCCATCTGGATCAGTAAATTTGATTGGGTTATCGAAGGCATAATTATAAGGACTATGTTTTCTCATTTTCTCAGCCAACGG
>NZ_JBHGAQ010000056.1:0-994 GCF_042610505.1 Chryseobacterium sp. sg2396
CATGAGGTGATTAATGTCTAAAATTAATATTTTAGAAGTGAACAAATACATCAATACACCTCATGAAAAACAAAGATATGCTTTTTGATGAAAACCTTCTGATAGAAATCTTCGTAAAAGCTGATGATCTGTGTAAAAACATTGAAAAAGAACTGTTTTCAAAAATCCTCGAAAATAAAATGGTCCGTGACGGATACCAAAAGCCATCCTGCAAGATGAGCGAGAGCGAAATAATGACTCTTCTGATTTATTACCATTACTCGGGATACAAATGTTTTGAATACTTTTATTGCCAGTTTGTGGCCAATGAATTAAACTCTTATTTCCCGAAGCTTTTAAGCTATAACCGCTTTACGGAAGTCTTATCATCGGTTTCTCTTCCCCTGTTTCTTTTTGCCAAAGTCCTGTGTTCCGAGAGCCTTCATACGGGAATCAGTTTCATTGATTCCAAAAAAATAGTAGTCTGCCATAACCGCCGTATCCATCAGCATAAGGTGTTTAAAGGCAGGGCTGCACGGGGAAAATCATCTACCGGCTGGTTTTACGGCTTCAAGCTCCATTTGATTATAAATGAAAAGGGAGAAATCATGGATTTTGATCTCACCCCCGGAAATGTAGCAGATAATAACCACAGCCTTTTGAAGCGCATTTTAGGAAAAGTAAAAGGTCTTTGTTTCGGAGATAAAGGCTACAATACTACTTTATGGAAGGATTTCTTCGAGTCCGGATTGAAAATTATCACCAAGTCAAAAAGTAAAACCAAAGCAAAGCTGATGCTCTTAAATGAGCGTTATATGCTGCTTAAACGTCCTTTAATAGAAAGTGTAAACGATATTTTCACCTCCGTCTTTGATCTGGAGCATTCCAGGCATCGAAATCCTGACAATGCTTTAACCCATATGATCTCTACTATCTGCGCTTATTGTTTTTACCCGGAAAAACCTGCGGTAAATTTCCCAAACTGGATAAAGGCATAAACAAGCAAAATAAAGGC
>NZ_JBHGAQ010000057.1:0-730 GCF_042610505.1 Chryseobacterium sp. sg2396
AATTCGGGATCCTGCTCGTCCATGATGCCGCTTAATCTTTCATATTAATTTTATAGCTGGATTTAAAATAATACAATTAAAAAAAATGTCGCCAATTATTTGGCGACAGATAAGTTGTTTAAAAGGCTAATAGCAATATCTATTACAAATTACAATACAAAAATGAGGGCTATTAGGATCGTCAAGATCTGTGGTAGGAGAGGATGGGTCCATCTCGCATTGAGATTTTGAGCTATAACATTTTGTCATACTGTTCCAAGCATTTACACACTCAGGAGTATAACCACCTTTAACTGATTTTAAGCCTTCTCTGGAAAGTTTTTTTAAGTTTTTCATAGCTAAGAATAAATTTTGTAAATATTTCCTACTCTTTGTTAAGCTTTTCGGATTTCGCTTTAATTCGTGCTAAAATAATAAATTTTTCAATACGGTGTGAAATTATTAAAATTTTTATATAAATATTTTAATATTATTTTCTTTCTAGTAAAAGTTATACGAGTCTTATAAAATTTAATTTGAAATATTACAAAACAAGTTTGTTACAACGTATATTTAGATCTTTAATAACTATAATATTTTATTCCGCTGTGTGCTTCTCGGTATTCGTCACGTTTTCCGGGGTCCAGGTTACTCTTTTTACAAAATCTTTTTCGCGGACCGGGCATTCCGCGATCTGACAGATCGGGCATGAAATCGGTTTGCAGTCATCCATGTGAAAATTGAATTCGAT
>NZ_JBHGAQ010000058.1:0-696 GCF_042610505.1 Chryseobacterium sp. sg2396
GAAGTCATTTAAACTTTTTACTTTTCTTTAGACTGATCACAATGAATGCGATGTAATTTAAAGCTTTCCAGCTGGTTACCGTAGTATCATGTCTGTTAAGAAGAGATCTGAAACTATCCAGCCAGGCGTTGGTTCTTTCAATAGAATATCTTTCTTCATAAAGCTCCGGATCGAAATAATTATCATCATCATTAGCTGTCATTTTGTTTCTTTTATTGCTGGCAAAGTTCGCGATAATGCCGTGTTGAAAGCATAATGTTTTGAGATGGCGGCAATCAAAACCCGAATCTGCATTCATAAACAAGCCGTCCATATTAATTTCCGAAGCCTTAAGCACAGAAATTACTTCCGTAAAATGGGTGCCAATATCATAAGTGTCATGGTGACTGCCTGCTTCAGGTTCACTCATGGCAAGAGGGATCCCGTTTTTATCGGTAAGATATAAAGCGTTGGTTGTTTTCCTCTTTTTTCTGCCCTGATAGCTAACCTTTTCTCCTCCTTTGGTACAAGGGGTATGGCTGCCATCAAAATTAATATGGGACAGGTCCATCTTTATTCTCCTGGCTTTGAGCAGACGGGTCCATATTTTTTCCCAGACACCCATTTCACTCCATTTCCTGAAATGATGATACACACTGTTCCAGCTGTAATCCGATTCCAAAATAAGGCTTTTTACAGGAAGCATATACCATTGAA
>NZ_JBHGAQ010000059.1:0-646 GCF_042610505.1 Chryseobacterium sp. sg2396
TATTACTAGAAGTACCGGATGAAGAACCAGAAGCTCTGGATGAACTGGATGCTCCAGAATTATTTTCTTGATAAAAATTATATGCAGTATCAACATTATCAGGAATTGATGTATCTACTGTCGATCCTTTTAAAGGACCATCTGAACTATCAACTATTATCATCGTATCAATTGGAATATCAGGAACAGCTTCAGCTAAATTAACAGCATTATCCCCTCCGTAACTGTAACCATACACAACAACAACATCACCTTTTTGGTAGTTATTCTCTAAAAATGACTTACCTGTTTCTACTCCAGGGCCTTGTGTTAGTGATGGAGATATTACAGCCCCCTTAAAATCCATTCCCAGAGATCTAGCATAAGATGCAGTTGCAAGATATCGAACACCTGCTCCTCCTGCATCATTCGTATTAGGTCTTATCTTTCCATCTCCAGTAGGACCCCCATGATAAAATACCGCTAAAACTCTAGGTTTTGGACCTCCTGGAGGATCCGGTTGTCTACCGTCCGGATCGATATAAATAATCGGATTATTAAAAGCATAGTTATACGGACTATGTCTTCTCATCTTCTCCGCCAGCGGATCCACCACGCCCCATCTTCCAATATCCGGCATATACATCCTTGCCCCGTAATCATACAT
>NZ_JBHGAQ010000006.1:0-90000 GCF_042610505.1 Chryseobacterium sp. sg2396
TTTTTTTCAAAATAAATAACTCAAACAGCTTCTAAAATTTCCTTCATCCGGTTTTCTTCATACAGCCATAAATCAGACTTCTCCAGGTTCACGTTAAACTTATGATCCAGAACAGCACTCATGCACCAAAAGTCCCGAAAAAGTCATAAATTTGCTGCCAAATGAATATTTCAGCTTACATTTTAGAATATTTGAAACAGTTCGGAACCGTTATAGTACCGGATTTTGGAGTTTTTTCCCTGGAAAAATCCAAGGCGGTGATCAATTCCGAAAATGGGAGCATTCTACCTCCCGCCAGCACGATCATGTATACTGCAGATTACGGGATGAAGTCAGATGATCTGGCGGCCTTTATTGCCGGGCAGAAACAGATGTCTCTGGAAGCTTCAAAAACCGACCTGCAGATCCAGACGGATTTCTGGAAGAAAAAACTTCAGGCCGAGCAAACCCTGGAAGTTCAGGGTCTGGGAATCATTTACACTGAAGACGGAATTACGCATTTCAAAGGCAACAGGTTACAGTCGGACCATCCGGATTTTTACGGATTGGAGGAAATCAGAATTTCGGATATGCATACCGACGGCTCCAAACCTGCGGCTTTATCAAACACTGAGAAGGATTATCAATTTAATAAATCGATTCTCTGGGCATTTCTGATTATTATTCCGGTGCTGGGGATTATTTATGTAGCTTATACCCAGCAGGAACTTCTGTTTGGAAAAAAATCATTTGATGATACCCCAATTTCCGTTCAGACCAAAACCCACCGGATTCAGAAAGATACGGTGAAAGTTCAGCAGCATGTATCTCCGGCAGTAGATTCTCTGAAAAAAGATTCTGTTATTCAGAAGCAGGTTCAGACGGTACCGCAGAAAACCGTTCCGGTACAAACGGCAGCTAAAAGCCAGAACAAAAACCAGGCAATTCCAAACAACACTAAGAAATAATGGCAAAAATAAAAAAAGCGTCAGATTCCCTGACGGTGATGACGAATATTGTTCTTCCCAACGATACCAACCAGCTGAGAAACCTTTTCGGAGGCGAGTTGTTGGCCAGAATGGACCGTTGTGCTTCGATTTCGGCAACCCGCCACTGCGAGAGAAGGGTGGTAACGGCTTCCGTGAACCACGTATCCTTCGATCATCCCATTCCCGAAGGCGGAATTGTGGTGATGGAATCCAAAGTCTCCAGGGCATTCTCCACTTCCATGGAAATTTATGTGGATGTGTGGCTGGATGATCCGATCAACCACAAAAAAATCCAGACTAATAAAGGAATTTATACCTTTGTAGCCGTAGACGAATTCAACCGCCCGATCCCAATCCCGGAGATGGAACCGGAAACCGATCTGGAACAAGAACGTTATGCTGCCGCTTTAAGAAGAAAAGAACTTTCCTTAATCCTTTCCGGAAGAATGAAACCGTCAGAATCCATCGAGCTTAAAAAGCTTTTCCAGGAACCTACGGAATAATTTCCTTCAAGGACAGTCCACAAAAGATTAAAGTTACGATTACAGATACAACCGACAGAACTATTTGTCGGTTTTTTATTGCCTTTTCCGGTGAAGTTTCAAGATAATCATCGTTTTTGCTGAACATTTTCTGAGGAAGCCAGATGATCCATCCTATAAAAACAAGGAGCAGGGCATTAACGGCAACACCCAGCCACAAAAATATTTTGTTTCCGAATCCGTCCGGTCCTTCCGCGGTGTAATGAATCGGAATAGTTTCCGCAACGAAAGGGTATTTCATCAACAGTACCCCACTGTAGACCAGAAGCAGCACTACGGATATTCCGAAAATAATTTTAGGTAACTTCATCAGAACGCAAAATTGAAAAATTCTATCCCGCAAAATCAGTTTCTATTTCTTTCTAACTTACCTTTGCACCAACAAATATAAAGAATTATGCCTTCAATGAGAATACTGCTTTTAGATAAGAATCATCCTTTGATTACCGAACGGCTTAGTGCAAAAAATTTTATTCTGGAAGAAGATTTTACGTCTTCCTATGATGAGGTTTGCAGGAAAATTGAAAATTACGACGGGGTGATTATCCGAAGCAGAATTCCTTTGGATCAGAATTTTCTAAAGAAAGCCAAAAACCTGAAATTTATTGCCAGGGTAGGAGCGGGGATGGAAAACATTGATATTCCGGTGGCTAAAAAAATGGGCATTCAGCTCATCAATTCTCCTGAAGGAAACCGCGATTCCGTGGCAGAGCATGTGGTCGGAATGCTTTTGATCTTAATGAACCGGCTCTTCATCGCTTCGCAGGAAGTGAAAAACGGCATCTGGCTGCGGGAAGAAAACCGTGGCGATGAGCTTTTAGGGAAAACAGTCGGATTAATTGGCTACGGAAATATGGGAAAGGCTACAGCAAAAAGATTGTCGGGGTTCGGGTGTAAAGTTATTTTCTATGATATCCTGCCGGACCTTTCCGATGAGTTTGCCGAACAGGTTTCTTTGGAAGAACTGCAAGAAAAAGCGGAGGTTTTAAGTTTACATATTCCTTTAACGGAACATACCCATTATATGATCGATGGCTCCTTTATTGACGGCATGAAGCATGACTTTTATTTTGTAAATACGGCGAGAGGGAAAAATGTAGAAACGAAAAGTTTAGTCGAGGCATTGAAATCAGGCAAAGTAAAAGGCGCATGTCTGGATGTCCTGGAATATGAAAAATCTTCCTTTGAAAATCTGGAAACGGAAAATGAAGACCTGAACTACCTGTTGAAATCCGAGAAAGCCATTGTTACGCCGCATATCGCAGGATGGACGGTTCAAAGCAAAGAAAAACTGGCGCAGGTGATTGTGGATAAGATTATCACACAGTTTGCCTAGTCTGTTAAGGCCATTGCATGTAATACAAATGTCGGATTTTCACACGGCGATGACAAAATAAAAAGACTTCTGTTTTACAGATTGAATTTTGTACAGTTATTCCAAACAAAATACCTGGCTGGATTCAAAATTTCACGATGATTATTTTATGTTAAATAATTCATAATATAAAGCCAGGAGGTTATAATTATTTTGAGTTTTATTAAATTGCCGCTCATTTTGAAATTCCTGAGAATGCGTAATCTTGTCCTTATTGTAACGGTCTTTTTATCTCTTTTTTCCTGTAAAAATAAATCTGAAAAACAGGAAGTTGAACAGACTTATACTTCCAATCTTCCCAACTACGGAAATGTAGATCTAAGCAAGGCCTTTACACCGGCAGAAAGCCGTGTTGATGATAAAGCATCGCTGGTAAGATACATCGACCAGTATTATAAAAAAGTTTGGGAAAAAGGTGATCTTAGCGGAGGGATCCTGGTAGCCAAAGGAGATGATATCCTTTATGAAAATTACAGGGGATTCGCAAGAGAGGGAAATCAGAAACCGATCGACCGGAATACACCGCTTCACGTAGCCTCGGTTTCCAAAACCCTGACGGCAATGGCCATGATGAAGCTGGTCGAGGCAGGAAAAATTAATTTATCGGATCCGCTGACGAAATTTTTCCCGGGATTTCCCTATCCGCGGGTTACCGTTAAGACCTTACTGGACCAAAGAAGCGGCCTTCCGAAATACGAATATTTCATTACCAAAATACAACCTGCTCCTGCAGAACTTTCCAAGGCTTTCCTCACCAATCAGGATATTCTGAACATGCTCATCAAATACAAACCGGATCTGGCAAGGGATACGGATACGGGCTTTATGTATTGCAATACCAATTTCGCCATGCTGGCCCTGATTATTGAAAAAATAACCAAGACTCCTTTCCCGCAGGCGATGAAAGAAATGGTTTTCGAGCCTTTGAAAATGAAAAATACCTACATCTTCCAGGAAAAATATATTCCTACCGCTTCACAATCATTTTATTATGGCGGAAGCAAGCTGTATCCTCTCGACAGGCTGGATCTTATCTACGGAGACAAAAACGTTTATACAACGCCGAGGGATCTGTATAATTTTTCAAAAGCGATGTTTTCCAAAGATTTCCTGAAGCCTGAACTGATGGAGCAGGTCTTTACCCCGTACAGCAATGAAAAATTCGGGATGAACAACTATGGCTTTGGTTTCCGGATGAAGATCTATGATAATGGAGAAAAACTGACGTATCATAACGGATGGTGGCATGGGACGAACTCGGTATTTGCCCATCTGCTGAAATCCAAAGTGACGATCATTGCGATTGGAAACAAATATTCAAACCGTGTTTACACTGCACTTTCCCTTTCAGGGCTGTTTGAAGATTTCCCGCCCCAGAAAGACAAGCTTCACAGCATTATGAGCGACGAAACAGATACATTGAAAGGACATGGTGAAGTTTATGGAGAATAATGTTTATTTTTGCGTAAACATATTCATGAAAAGATTCCTTTTTTTATTTGTTATCGGTTTTCTGTTGCAGTCGTGTGCAAGAGTAGGTTCGCCTATCGGGGGATCGAAAGATACGCTGGCCCCAAAGTTTTTAAGTTCCAATATTGATACGACAAGGGTAAATGTCCCGACTGATATTAAGGAACTTCGCCTTGATTTTGATGAATATGTGACCCTGAAAGATGTCAGCAAAAACCTGATCATTTCTCCGCCGATCAAAAATATCACCCGGATCATTCCGTCGAATATTGCCAATAAGTTCATCCTGATCCAGTGGAAAGATACGCTTCAGGCAAATACGACTTACAATTTCAATTTCGGAAATTCCATCGGTGATAACAATGAAGGAAATATTTTACGATACTTCAATTTTGCTTTTTCAACGGGAAGTAAACTGGACGATCTGTATATCAGCGGTGATGTAAAAGATGCTTTGTCTACCAAGAAGCCGGGTGAGAATAAATACGTGGTAGGGCTGTATCAGGTAAAAGACACGATGAATTATAAACAGAAGCCTTATTATATCACAAAAGTGGATGATGACGGCTATTTTGAGCTGAATTACCTGTCTCCCGGAAAATACCGGATCATTGCTTTTGAAGACGAAAACGGAAACTCGATGTATGATGCGGGAAAAGAAAAAGTCGGATTTCAGAAAGACCCTGTCGTAGTAGAAAAATCGATTTCCGGTCTGAATATTAAATTATATCCTTCTAAAAAACCGGTGAAATATCTTGAAATGAAGGAGAGCCCGGGAGGTGTGCTGATGGCTTTTGAGGGAAAGCCGGAAGAAGTAAAGGTTCAGCCGCTGAATGAAAAAATCAAAGACTATAAAGTAACACACGCTCCGAAATCCGATACGGTAAAAATATGGTTTGATGCCTTAAAAAGCGACGTCGGACAAAATACCACGGAAAATCTTAAATTCGGCTATAATGCAGGAGTCGGGAAAAAAGATTCCCTGTACACTGCCTCGCTGTTCTATAAGTACAATGCAAAAAATGCCATGGATATCAACAGCGACAACGGAGGAAGCCTTCTTCCGCCGGGGCAAGACTTTAAGATGGTTTCCAATTATTACATCGATAAGATCAATACGGATAAGTGGGTTTTCAGGACTGCAGGCGACAGTCTGAACACCATTCCTTTTACGGCAAGGATCTCTGAAAAAAATCCTTATCAGATTTTGATAAAAGCGGATTTTATAGCAGGAAAAAAATACCAGCTGACCGTTCCTAAAGAAACCGTTTCTTCTTTCTATGCTAAAAATTCTCAGTCGAAACGTTTTGATTTTGATGCGGATAAAGTGGAAAATTACGGAAGCCTGAAGTTCATATTACAAAATGCACCGTCTTCAAGCTACTGGATTCAGCTGCTCGATACTTCGGATAAAGTGCTTTATCAGAAATATGCAAAAGGCAGCGAAGTGAAATTTGATATCCTGAAACCGGGCGAATATATCGTGAGGATTCTGGTGGATAATAATGGAAACGGCTATTGGGATGAAGCGGATTTCCAGAATAATGTATTTGCCGAAGATTCTTATATCTATTACAAGACAGCCGTTGTAAGACCGCTTTGGGACAGTAATGAAAACTGGGACCTGAAGGATACAAGGGTGTTGGATACTTCAAAGTTAAGCTTCCCGAAAACGACCACTGTACCGCCAAAAGATGCGAAAAAACCGGATCTGAAGAGCAACAATACCTTGCTTTCCCCAACAGGATCGACACTTACGAGATGATATGAAAACATTTAAAAAAATCCTTTTTTGGAGCCTGATCGGATTTGCTTTGATTCAGTTTATCCCGACCGATAAGGTTAATCCGCCGGTAGACCGTAAGGCCAATTTTACCGACATCAGGAAAACACCATCAAAGATCCAGGGATTGCTGAAGGGGGCCTGTTACGATTGTCATTCTTACGAAACCGTTTATCCCAAATACGCGTATATTGCTCCGGTTTCATGGTCGGTAAAAAGCCACGTAAACGAAGGGCGGGAACACCTCAATTTTTCAATCTGGGGAACGTATAATAGAGAACTGAAAGAAAGCATGCTGAACAAAGCCGTTCAGACAATTCATAATAAATCCATGCCGATGCCGGGATATATTGTGTATCACAAAGAAGCCAACTTATCCGAAGCGGAAAGAGTACTGCTTACGAAATATTTTGAGGAAATCCTGAAATCAAAAACCTATTAAAGATATAAGTTAAATAAAAATCCCCCGCAGAGATAGTGAACCTGCGGGGGATTGTATTTTATAAATATCAAAGACTCTTTAAATACCCTTCAAAAAATTTTTTCTGGGAATCAAAGGCCAAATCTTCCAGCTGAAGCTGTTTTAAAGGAATCCAGACTGCTTCCGATATTTCGGAAAGCTCCAGGTTCACTTCAAATTTTTCCGAAACGTTATATTCATAAAAAAGATCGATTGTATTGTAATCAATTTCTTTGTATTGGTACACATTCGGAAGGCTGGTGAGGTATTGTAAATTTGAAACATCCACATCAAGCTGCAACTCCTCAAAAAGTTCCCTTTTACAGGTTTCTTCAGCGCTTTCCCGGGGGTCTACAAAACCTCCGGCAAGATCCAGTTTCCCTTTTTTAGGGTCTCTGTTTCTCCTGGTCAGGTAAATTTCATCTTCATAACGGATCACTATAGCTACCGCGCCGGCCACATTGTTGTAGAGCGTGAAATTACAGTTGGGACAGCTCCATTTTTTTTCGCCGTCCCAATTGAGGGATTCTTTACCGCAACTTGGGCAGTATTTCAATATTTTCATTGCGTAATTTTAGCATTTCTCGGATGGTAATTGAGGATTACATCACGAAGCTCTTCTGTTTTCAGGTGAGTATATACCTGCGTTGTCGTAATGCTCGAATGACCAAGCATTTCCTGGATAAAACGGAGATCGGCCCCGTTCTGAAGCAAATGGGTCGCAAAAGAATGCCGGAAGGTGTGCGGTGAGATTTTCTTACTCACGCCGGCCTTATCCGTCAGTTCCTTGATAATTAAAAATACGATTACCCTGGACATCGAGGTTCCGCGGCTGTTCAGGAATAAAGTATCCTCATGCTTCCGGTTGACCTTGTTCTTGGAACGGATATCGTTGATGTAGCATTTGATCAGCTCTGCCGTATAATCGGCCAGGGGAACAAAACGTACTTTGTTTCCTTTTCCGACTACTTTGATATACTGTTCTTTAAAATTGATATTGGAAATCTTCAGGTCGATCAGTTCTGAAACGCGCAGCCCGCAGCCGTACAGGACTTCGATGATGCACTGGTTTCTTTTACCGAGATCTGTACTGATTTCTATGGCGCCGATAATCTTATTGATATCGGTAAGGCTCAAGGTATCCGGAAGATAAAGACCGAGTTTAGGGCCTTCCAGCAGAGAGGCCGGATTATCTTCGCGGCATTCGTCTTCCAAAAGAAATTTGAAAAATGCTTTAATGGAAGAGATCCATCTTGCCTGCGATCTTTCGCTGAATTTCTGTTTGGAAAGGTTGAAGATGTATTCCTGCAGATTTTCATAGTCGATTGAATCCGGACCCATATTTTCCAGATCTCCTTCTGCATATTCTTTTAATTTTTTGATGTCCCTGATGTAGGCATCTAATGTGTTTTCTGAAAAATTTCTTTCAAAACGTAGGAAGATTTCAAAATCCTTAATTTTTTCATCCCAAGTCATTGGTGTGTTATTTTTTTAGTTCATAATCCGAAATTTGTTCTATTTCAACTTGATGGTTTTTTAAAAATGATATTCCGTCGTCGTCCGAATACTCGTTGATGTAGACCAGCCGGGTAATTCCTGCCTGCAGGATCAGCTTGCTGCATTCTTTACACGGAGAAAGCGTTAAATACAGCGTAGCCCCTTTGGCAGACTGTGTGGAAGCGGCCAGTTTTAAAATGGCATTCGCTTCGGCGTGCAGTACATACCAGTGGGTATTGCCTTCAGGGTCCTCACAGCAGTTTTCAAATCCTGAGGGGGTACCATTATAACCATCTGAAATAATCATCCTATCTTTTACGATAAGAGCTCCTACCTGCTTTCGTTTACAGTAGGAAAGTTTTGCCCATTCCTGAGCCATTTTTAGATAAGCTTTATCAAACTTATTCATACAGCAGCATTGTTGGTTTTCGAAATAATTTGTATTAAGGGTAAAAAGTTAGAATACCGGTTTTCTTTTCTCAAGAAACGCCGAAACGCCTTCTTTTTTATCGTCCATTTCAAAAAGCTCTCCAAAATATTTGATTTCGGTTTCAAAGCCTTTATCCGTGTCCGAAAGATTGACAGCGTGAATTGCTTTTGAAATTGCCATGGGTGAATTGTTGGCAATTGTATGTGCTAATTCTCTTGTTTTGGTTAATAGTTCTTCGATAGGGTACACTTCATTTACCAGTCCGATTTCCTTTGCTTTTGCAGCGGGAATCATTTTGGCAGAAAAAATCATTTCGTTGGCAATACCTTTTCCTACAAGCTTCGGCAACCGCTGGGTTCCTCCGTAACCGGGAATCAGTCCCAATGTTACCTCCGGAAGTCCGAGTTTCGCATTTTCCGATGCATATCTGATGTGGCATGCCATGGCAAGCTCAAGACCTCCGCCCAAAGCAAAACCGTTTACGGCTGCGATTACTGGCTTGGTCATATTTTCTATTTTATTGAATAAAGAGTTGTGTCCGTTTCTGGCAAGCTCTTCAGCCTGATCCTGTCCGAAATCACTGAATTCTTTGATGTCTGCGCCGGCTACAAAGGATTTTACGCCGCTTCCGGTTAGAATAATTACCCTGCAGGCAGTATCGGAATTCAATTCGTCCAGGGCTGAACTAAGTTCACTGATTGTTTTGGCATTCAGTGCATTCAAGCTTTCAGGTCTGTTTATAGTTATGATAGAAAGATTACCTTCCTTTTGCAATAATATATTTTCGTAACTCATTTTCCACTAATAAAATATTATTTCGTGCAAATTATAAAAATTTTTACAAAAAAAAGGAAAAAATGTTAATCTTTTTTCCTTTTAATCAAAAGTTGTATTTTTAAATAATTGTTACTTCGTATGATTCATCATATTGGCATCAATAATTACATTGAGTTGAGAGGCCACTTTCATACCAAGTTCTATATTGGCTCTGAAGAAGTGGCACAGCTGCCTGTTGATGATTTCATCTTTCTTCGGGCCTGTGATCTGTTTCAGACTGCCGACGATATTGTTTATAAGATTATGCCTTTCTTCAGGGGTCATGGCTTTTGAGTATAAAAGGCCCGGCTGCGTGTAATGGTCGTCATCATTTTCATTCCTGTTGTAGCTGGCTACGTGGGCGCTGTCCAGCTCGTATTCATAGTTTTTATAGGCATAGTCCGGTTTGATATCGTCAAAACTGTTCGGATGATAGTTAGGTTTGTCCTGATAATGGCTGGAATCCGCCATAAATCCGTCTCTCTGGTAATTGTTTATGGCAAAAGGGCAGCGGTTTACCTCAAGCTGATGGGCATTTACGCCCACTCTGTACCGGTGAGCATCGGGATAGGAAAATAATCTTCCCTGAAGCATTCTGTCTGGTGAAAAACTGATTCCGTTGATCAGATTACTTGGCGAGAAAATAGATTGTTCCACGTGGGCAAAATAATTAACGGGCACTTCATTCAGCTCCATTTCTCCTACTTCAATCATCGGGAAATCATCATGAAACCAGACTTTGGTGATGTCGAAAGGATTCCATCTGAAATCTCTTGCCTGCTCTTCTGTCATTACCTGGATGTACATGGTCCATTTCGGAAAATTTCCTTCTTCGATGGCGTTGCAAAGATCTTCCTGGGCAAAGTCCGGATTTTCGCCGGCCATTTTCACCGCTTCGTCATTGGTGAAATTTTTAATCCCCTGTTTGGTAATAAAGTGGAATTTAACCCAGATTCTTTCATTTTTATCGTTAATCATGGAGTAAGTGTGCGAACCGAAACCGTGCATATGCCTGTATCCGTAGGGTGTTCCCCGGTCAGACATCAGGATTAGTACCTGGTGAAGAGATTCAGGGTTAAGGCTCCAGAAATCCCACATCATGGTAGCGCTTTTCAGGTTTGTTTTCGGAACCCTTTTCTGCGTATGGATAAAATCAGGAAATTTCTTGGCATCCTTTATAAAAAAGACAGGAGTATTATTTCCTACAAGGTCCCAGTTTCCGTCTTCCGTGTAGAACTTCAGGGCAAATCCTCTGGGATCCCTGGCCGTATCGGCGCTCCCTTTTTCTCCGCCAACAGTAGAGAAGCGGGCAAACATCCTGCATGAATTGCCGATTTTGGAAAATAACCTGGCTTTTGTATATTGGGTAATATCATGGGTAACCGTAAATGTTCCGTAAGCACCGGTTCCTTTGGCGTGAACAATCCTTTCCGGAATTCTTTCTCTTACAAAATGGGCAAGATTTTCCTGCAGGATAAAGTCTTGCAGCAATACGGGACCTCTCGGGCCGACCGTCTGCGAATCCTGGTGTTCGTAATAAGGGGAGCCGTTGCTTAGGGTTAATTTTTTTGAATCCATAATAGTTGTAATTTGTATAAGTTTTTTTGGAGTGGTATTTGATTATGTAAAGGTAGTAATAATCAAAATTACTTGAATTTTTAATTGTCAATAGTAAAAACATTTTATCTTTGTAATAGATAATATTAATCAGATGAACATTCAGCAACTGGAGTATCTTATCGCAGTGGATAAGTACAAGCATTTTGGGAAAGCGGCACAGGCATGCTTCATTACCCAGCCTACGTTAAGTGCCATGATACAGAAATTCGAGGATGAGCTGGATGTAAAGGTTTTCGACCGTACTACACACCCTATCCGCACAACGGATGTAGGACTTCAGATCATCGATCAGGCCAAAGTGATTATAGAGTCTGTCAATGAACTGAAAAACAAGGCCAATCTGCTGAACAATATTCTGGGCGGTACCATCAATATCGGAATCATTCCAACCGTTTCTTCATTTATTCTGCCGACGGAAATCTTCAAGTTCCTGAAAGACAATCCGAAGATCCAGATGAATGTAAAGGAAATGACGACCGACAATATCATCAAATCTTTAAAAGCAGGGGAACTGGACGCCGGGATTATTTCTACCCCTTATGATGCTGCGGATGAATTTTATCAGGATTTTCTGTTCAATGAAGAGTTGATGATTTACAGTTCTGAAACAGAGACCAACAAGAAGAACTCTTATGTTGTTCCTGAAGAGCTGAACGTAGAAAAAGTGTGGCTCCTTGAAGAAGGGAACTGTCTGCGAAATCAGTTTGAAAACATCTGCCACCTGAAAGAAAACACGCTGAAGCCGAAAAACCTGGATTTCCTGGCATCTAATATTCAGACGCTGGTGCACATGGTTGATAAGGTAGGCGGGATCAGCATTTTGCCGGAGCTGGCTCTAAATCAGCTTTCCGATCAGCAGAAAAAGAATGTATACCGCTTCAAAAAGCCTTTTCCGTACAGAGAAATCAGCGTTATCTACTATAAGCCGACCTTCAAACAAAAAATTATTGATGAATTGTCGCATTCCATCAGGAATTCTTTAGAAAAAAAACTGAATTATAACGAAAGCCCGAAGGAATTCGTAAGTATAAAACCACAATAGTTTTTTATTGCCAAAAGGCTGTTAAACCGTTAATTCCAAGAAAATTATAATAAGTAAGCAAAAATTTTGAGTATTAAAAAATAGTACTTAAATTTGCCAACGTTTACGGACGAGGAAAAATTTGACCTGATTGCAACCTCTATAAAAAAATGCTAAAACAGTATTCTTTTTTAGGCCTTTAGACAATTATTCTTATTTTCCTCGTAAATTTTTAATCTCAAACAACAGAATAACATGTCTTATTTATTTACATCTGAATCCGTTTCAGAAGGACATCCGGACAAAATCGCCGATCAGATATCCGATGCACTAATCGACCACTTTTTAGCGTATGATAAATCTTCAAAAGTAGCTTGTGAAACGCTTGTAACGACAGGACAGGTAGTGCTGGCAGGGGAAGTAAAATCCGATGCCTATCTTGATGTACAGACGATTGCCAGAGAAGTGATCAACGGAATCGGGTATACGAAAGGAGAATATATGTTCAACGGGGATTCCTGCGGGGTGATTTCTGCGATCCACGAACAGTCTCCGGATATCAACCAGGGTGTGGACAGGGCTGTTGCTGATGAGTCTTTTGAAGCCAAAGCCAATGCTCAGGGAGCCGGTGACCAGGGGATGATGTTTGGGTATGCTACCAATGAAACGGCAAACTATATGCCTTTGGCTCTGGATCTTGCCCATACCATTCTTAAAGAACTTTCTGCAATCCGAAGAGAAAATACAGAGATCAAATACCTTCGTCCTGATGCGAAAAGCCAGGTGACGATTGAATATTCTGATGATCATAAGCCGATCCGTATCGATTCTATCGTCGTTTCTACACAACACGATGATTTTGGAGCGGAAGAAGAAATGCTGAATAAAATCAGGGAAGACATCAAAAATATCCTGATCCCAAGGGTTGTGGCTTTACAGTCTGAGGAGATTAAAGCTCTTTTCAATGATCAGATCAAATATCATATCAATCCTACGGGAAAATTCGTAATCGGAGGCCCTCACGGGGATACCGGTCTTACGGGAAGAAAAATCATTGTGGATACCTATGGTGGAAAAGGAGCTCACGGAGGTGGTGCTTTCTCAGGAAAGGATCCTTCCAAAGTAGACCGGAGCGCAGCGTACGCAACAAGGCATATCGCTAAAAATTTAGTGGCGGCAGGAGTTGCTGATGAAGTTCTGGTGCAGGTTTCCTATGCAATCGGAGTTGCAGAGCCTTGCGGATTGTACATCAATACCTACGGAACCGCGAAAGTAGATCTTAACGATGGAGAAATCGCGAAGAAAGTTTCTACGGTTTTCGATTTAAGACCTTATGCCATCGAGCAGAACCTGAAACTTAGAAATCCGATTTACCAGGATACAGCTTCATACGGACACATGGGAAGAGAAAGCTACACAGCAAGCAAGACTTTTAACAAAGGGCATAAGAATGAGCTTACTCTTGAAAACCTGGAGTTCTTTACCTGGGAGAAACTGGACAAAGTAGATGAAATTAAAGCCGCTTTCGGAATTTAATTTTTAAAACCGATATAATAAATGACTGCTTTATCTTCACGGTAAGGCAGTTTTTTTTATTTTTACATACAATAATAAATTAAAGATGATGAACGCCAGATCCGCCATTGCGATCCTATCCGTATTCTTCCTGAGTACTTTTGCCAAAGCACAGGTAACGGTGCACAAAATGATCAATGTGGGTTATACCTATCAGAACCAAAGCTTCGGAGAAGTGGGAGGAAAGCTGCTCTTCTTAAAAAATGATGATGTGATTTACCGTTTGGGGGCCTCCACACTGATGGGATCCGTGCACTCTCAGTTTGCCATCATGCCGAAAGTTTCTGCCGATGTCCTGTTGAATTTTGAAAAAAATGTTGATTTTTACCATTCCTATTATTTCCTGATCGGAGCCGAAGGTACCAATAAATATATTGCTCCGAAAGTGGGGGTAACCCTTTTCGGGATCCTCGATCTTACCGGTGGGTATGCTTTTCCTATAGGAAACAGCGGAATAAATGGCAAAGAACTGAAGGGTGTGAATGTTAATTTTACACTAAATATCCCTACTGTATTCATTCACGATATGTTTAAGTGATTTTTTTTAGATTTTTCATGTAAAAAGTTAATAAATGGTTAACAGTTATTAAAAATTTATTATATTTACAACATAGAAAAATTGTATCCGCCTATTGATTATACTTTACTCTGAAGAATTGTTTTGTATTTACCGCTGAAGCCAGATGAAATATCTGGAAAAATTATCTTCAGCAAATATATTTATTGAGAAGAAGTTATGAAATCAAAATCGGATAGTTTACTAATTTCCCTTTACCAGAAAGGAGACGAAGCGGCGCTGTCTACCCTTATACACCGCCATCAGAGAGAACTGTTTACATTCATTTTTTACAAAATTAATGATGAAGATCTGGCAAACGATGTGTTTCAGGATACATTCATGAAGATCATTGTGATGCTGAAAGAAGGACGCTACAACGAAGAAGGTAAGTTTATTCTTTGGGCTAAAAGGATTGCCCATAATCTTATTATCGACCATTTCAGAGCAAAAGCCAAAAATATCAAGGTTTCCGAAACAACTTTCGAAACCGATGAATATTCTATCTTTGACCTGCTGAGAGAGCCTTCCGAGAATATAGAAGACCAGCTGGTTACCAACCAGATCCAGGAAGACCTTTTAAAAATGCTTCAGTTTCTGCCTGAAAATCAGCAGGAAGTGATCAAATTAAGGTTCTTTGACGGGTTGAGCTTTAAGGAAATCGCAGACCATACCGACATGAGCATCAATACCACATTGGGCCGCGTACGGTATGCGTTAATCAACCTGAGAAAAATCATGGATGAAAATCATATTGTCTTGACACGATAGATAATAATTTCGGAAAATTCTCGTTTTAAGGAAAAACATTTAGTCGCCTATGAGAAAAAATGATTCCTTAAAAGTGAAAGCTTTGAAACCTAAGAAACAAACCATTGAGTTTTTGCTCAGCTTTTCAAAGAGTGTCGAGGTTGTAAAAACCCCGGGCAAGAATTATCCGATTTCCAAAAATTAAAATTAATTTTGTGCTGTATGAAAATTCAGCACATTTTTTTTGACCTTGACAATACCCTCTGGGATCACCGCCGGAACGCCTATCTTACCATTAAAGACCTTTTTGAAAAAGAAGAAATCGGGCTGAAATACAGCATCGGTTTTGATGACTTTCATGCGGTATATCATGAGATCAATGAAAAGCTTTGGGAAGATATACGGGACGGTCTCATCGATAAGGAATACCTGAGGCAACATCGTTTTTATGATACGTTTAAACATTTCGGAGTGGATGATGAAGAATTATCCATGTATTTCGAGGAGCATTTCCTGGATAAAATCCTTAACCATAATGAACTGGTAGAAGGTGCACAGTATATCCTGGATTATCTCAAAGCCAAAAAGTACAGCCTTCACATTATTTCCAACGGATTCAAAGAAGTGACGGAGCGGAAATGCATTTTATCTAAAATTGATACTTATTTCCAGACCATCACCAGCGCGGATACCGTAGGCGTACGGAAGCCCCGTCCTGAAATTTTTGAATATTCCCTGAATCTTGCCGGTGCTGAAAAAGAAAACAGTATTCTCATCGGTGACGACTGGATCGCGGATGTCACCGGAGCCCAACGCTTTGGAATGGATGTGATCTTCTTTGATGTCCTGAATGAAAACAGGGAGGAAGAGGAATTAAAAATGATTAAGCATCTTTTGCAGATTAAAGAGTATCTATAAAACTTCGGCGGTCTTGCCATAAACAAGACCGCCGAATTATATTTATAAATTAAAATCATTAAATCCCTAAGCTTTCCCTCACTCTTTTGATCGTTTTCGTAGCAATCACTCTCGTTTTTGCGGCTCCTTCCTGAAGCTTGGCTTCCAGCTCGTCCAAATTGTTCATGTAACACGAGAAAAGTTCTCTTTCTTTCTCGAATCGTACCAGGATCAGGTCCAGCAATTCTTTTTTCGCGTGGCCATACCCGAAGTTTCCGGCTAAATATTTAGCTCTTAATGCTTCGGTCTGCTCAGGCGTTGCTACCAGCTGATAGATCGCAAATACTTTATCGGTTTCAGGATCTTTCGGCTCTTCCAGGGATTTGGAATCGGTTTCAATGCTCATCACCTGTTTTTTAAGCTCTTTTTCTGGCAGGAAGATATTAATGATGTTTCCTCTGGATTTGGACATTTTATGACCGTCTACTCCGGGAACGTATTTGGTGTTTTCCTGAAGCTCGGATTGAGGCAGCACAAAAACTTCTCCCATCTGGTTGTTGAAACGGGAAGCCACGTCACGGGCTATTTCCAAATGCTGAAGCTGGTCTTTTCCTACAGGAACTATTTCTGCATCGTACAGTAGGATATCGGCAGCCATCAGGATCGGATAGGTAAATAATCCTGCATTCACATCCTGCAGACGGTCTGCTTTATCTTTGAATGAATGCGCTAACGTAAGTCGCTGATATGGAAAAAAACATGATAAATGCCAAGAAAGTTCACAGGTTTCAGGGATGTCGCTCTGTCTGTAAAAGTATGTTTTTTCGGTATCCAGCCCACAAGCAAGCCAAGCCGCAGCAATCTCGTAGGTATTCTGTTTCAGTTCTCTCGCGTCCTTAATCTGGGTAAGCGAGTGAAGATTCGCGATAAATAAAAATGATTCGTTTCCTTCCTGCTTGGATAGCTCAATTGCAGGAATAATGGCACCCAGTAGATTCCCAAGGTGCGGGGTTCCGGTGGCTTGAATGCCGGTAAGAATTCTTGACATTGTTTAAAATTTATTATTTAAAATTAATGAATTGCAAATTTAATCAATTCTTCAACAGATCATATAGTGAAGAATAAGTTTAAATTTTGTTCAAATTTATTTCCTGTTGATTTTCTTAGAGCCTGTTTCATTTTGATCTACTAATTTTTTACAGACTTCTGCTTAATTTTAACATTAATGAATTCAGTTTATTAAGCGGAAAAAATAAGAAATCAATTAATTGATTTAAATTAAGTTAATTAAGAAGTTAAATCTTAATTCTTAATTTTCTAAATCAAAATAAACTTTGTTTATTCTTAACTTTAACAATAATAGCTGTTTATTGAATAAGGTAGGAATTAAATAAACTGATAAGCCTTATTGCCTTAAATTCTTAATGTTAGAAAAACAACAGGATCAATAACTCAGAGGCAAACTGGATGGCCGGAGTAGAAAATAAGTATCAAGGAATCTGGATTTTCTTTCCGCCAAACTTCGGCTCGACTCCTGTTATCAGATCCAGGTAGGCCTTCGTTTTCGCAAGATATTCCCTCACGTTCGTTTTAAATCCCGCATATTTGTTGACATCCGGAGCATTATAGCCGTAAGCCCCTATCCCGTGCTCACGGGCCAGGAAGACCGCTCTTTCGTTATGGAACTTCTGCGAAACAATGATCAGCTTTTTCTGCCCGAAGATTTCCTTCGCCCGCACCACGGAATCCAGGGTCCTGAATCCGGCGAAATCGAGGAAGATTTTATTTTCGGGAACTCCATATTTTAGAAGAGCCTGCTGCATATCTTCCGGTTCGTTGTAATCTTTCCGGCTGTTGTCTCCGCTTACAATCAGGTATTTGATTTTCCCGCTTTTGAAAAGGTCGGCAGCGGCGCGGATCCTGTTGTTGAAATAAGCATTTGGCTGCTCGTTGTCTAAAGTTTTGCTCGTTCCCAGCAGCAGGGCCGTTTTGGTGTCGGGAAGATCGTCGATCAGATAAGAAATATAATTTTCGGTATTTCTTTTCATGCTGTAATTGGCCCAGGCAATAAAAATAATTCCTGCAACAAAAAGAAGCAGGAAAATTTTAAGGATATTTTTAATTGATCTTTTCATTGTGTATAAAATCACTCTTAGAATTCAAGTCCGTTGGGGAAGGCTTTTTTCCTAAAAATCAGAAGCAGGGCAGCGCCTACCGTAATTGCGGAATCGGCAACATTAAATATGTATTTGAAAAACTCAATGTGCTTTCCGCCGATCAGTGGCCAGCTTTCAGGAACGTTCCAGTCAACGATAGGGAAGTGGAGCATATCGACCACACAGCCTTTCATGAATGTTGAATATCCATGCCCGAAAGGTACGAAATGCGAAACACCGCCGTAGCCGATCCACCGGCCCGTGCTTTCATCGAAAACCGTTCCGCTGTCGAAGATCATTCCGTAGAACATACCATCAATTAAATTTCCGATGGCCCCTGCGAAAATCATGGCCATAGGAATCAGCAGGTAATTCGATTCGCCTTTCTGAAGCCATTTTTTAAACAAATACACCATTCCTCCGATCAGGCAGATCCTTACAATCACCAGGAAATATTTACCGATAATTCCTCCGAAATGAAACCCATAAGCCATTCCCGGGTTTTCTACAAAAGTTTTATTAAAAAATCCCTGAATAACGGGAATACTCTCATTCAGCTCAAAATGGGTTTTCACATACATCTTGGAAGCCTGATCGATCAGTAAAATAAGAAAGGTTACAAGTGCGATCTTCTTCATTACAGGCCTTTGGGTTTAGAAGGTTTCCCTATTTTCTCATTTTTCCGGTCAACGATCTTTTTAATTGTCTTCTCGTTGTGGTGTGTGTGTTTCGTATGGAATTTCTCGAACTTGATGTTCATTTCTTTTAAAACGCTTTTCAGTGCGCTCAGCTCCATGGCATTCTTGGTGTGCACAATAATGGATTCCATTGTTTTGATATAAGTTTTCTATTTTCTGGAAAGTTCGTCGAGTCTTTTCCTGTCTTTCTCCGAAAGGTCACTGACTCCGTTTTTGCCCATCTTGCTGAGAAGACGGTCGATTTCTTTTTCCCGGTCGCGTTTATCCGAATTAAATTGATCATCGATCGTATAATTTCGCTTTTCATCCGGAAAGAATCTGTCTTTGATCCGATCCCTGTTGAAAAACGCCATTACGGCAACCACAATAATTCCTAAAATCAGTATTTCGCTCATGGGCTCATATTAAAAAATCAGGTTTATAAAGTATTCCGTGAAATACGATATAAACCCAATGTATTGTAGATAACCGGCTGGTTATTTCTGCATATTTTTCGCTTCGATGCTTAAGGTAGCATGGGGAACGGCAAATAATCTTTCCTTAGGGATAAGCTTACCGGTCACTCTGCAAATGCCGTACGTTTTGTTTTCAATTCTGATCAGAGCGTTTTTCAGATCACGTAAGAATTTTTCCTGTCTGCCTGCCAAAATAGAATTCTGTTCCTTGCTCAACGTTTCAGCACCTTCTTCAAATGCTTTGAAGGTAGGGGAAGTATCATCCGTGCCATTATTCTGGTCATTGATGAAACTCTCTCTGATCAGTTGTAAATCCCTTTCCGCTTTCTCTATTTTTTCCCGGATAACTGCTTTAAACTCCTGTAAATCAGCATCGCTGTATCTTACTCTTTCGTCTGACATAATCATTTTTCTCTTTTTTAATAAAATTATGAAATCAAAATTGAAAAACAATAACTATATGTTAAATTTTTTCAACATTTATCTTAAAATTAACCTCATCTATTTCGATTTCGTTAAAATTTGAAAGTGAAGGTACGAATTCTATTTTACTTGACAAGACTTCCGAAGAAATATATTCCTCATTCTTCCTGATATCTTCAAGGAATGGTGAGTTTTTTTCCAGGAAGATGATAATTCTGTCCGTTAAATCGAAATCTTTCTCCTTTCGCAGGTTTTGGATTCTGTTAATGAATTCCCTGGCGACCCCTTCAGATTTTAATTCTTCTGTCAACGTCAAATCTAATGCCACAGTTGTTTTTCCGTCGGAAGTTACCGTCCATCCCGGAATATCTTTGGTAGAAATTTCCACATCATCAAGGGTGATTTCGTACCCCTGAATGTCAAGCTTTCCTTCTTTTTCAAGCTGGGAAATCTGCTCCGCTTCAAGACCGGCAATCGCTCCGCCTACCGTTTTCATGTCTTTCCCTAATTTAGGTCCTAACGCTTTGAAATTCGGTTTGATCTGTTTTACAATAAGATGCGATGCTTCTTCGGCGTTAATTAACTGAAGTTCTTTTACATTAACTTCCTGCTTGATCAGTTCTGCAACTGCCAGGATCTGCTCTTCCGTTTTTTTATCTAAGAATGGAATCAATACTCTTTGCAAAGGCTGTCTAACTTTCAAACTTTCTGCACGTCTGATTGACAGTACGAGGCTCGTTATAGTTTGTGCCAGATGGGTCTTTTCAACCAGATCCTGATCGATCAGGCTTTCATCTGCTACCGGGAAATCTGTTAAGTGGATAGATTCCGCCGTTTCTTTTCCGGTGACTTTATTTAAATCCTGATACAGTTGATCCATAAAGAACGGCGCAATCGGTGCGGATAATTTGGCTACCGTTTCCAGGCAGGTATATAAAGTCTGATACGCGGAGATTTTATCTTCCGAATAATCGCCCTTCCAGAAACGTCGTCTGCATAATCTTACATACCAGTTGCTCAGGTTGTCGTTCACAAAATTACTGATCGCTCTGGCGACTCTCGTCGGTTCGTAATCTTCGTAGAAAGCTTTAACTTCCTTAATCAATAAATTTAATTCCGATAAAATCCAACGGTCGATCTCAGGCCTATTCTCTACTTCTTTTTCAGAATAATTAAATCCGTCAACATTTGCATATAAAGCAAAGAAAGAGTAGGTGTTATATAAGGTTCCAAAGAATTTTCTTCTAACTTCGTCGATTCCTTCGATGTCAAATTTCAGGTTTTCCCAAGGGTTGGCATTGGAAATCATATACCAACGCGTGGCATCCGGCCCATAAACCGAAAGGGTTTCAAACGGATCTACAGCATTGCCTTTTGATTTCGACATTTTCAGTCCGTTTTTATCCAGCACAAGCCCGTTGCTCATTACATTTTTATAAGCTACCGAATCGAATACCGCAGTTCCGATCGCATGAAGCGTATAGAACCATCCGCGGGTCTGGTCAACGCCTTCCGCGATAAAATCGGCAGGGAAGGCTTTGTTGTTGTCGATTAATTCTTTATTCTCAAAAGGATAGTGCAGCTGCGCATAAGGCATGGAACCCGAATCGAACCAGACGTCGATCAGATCACTTTCACGCTTCATCGGCTCTCCCAAATCCGAAACCAGAATGATCTTGTCCACCACATTCTTGTGCAGATCGACAAGCTCATAATTGGATTCGGCCATATTGCCGATCACAAAACCTTTAAAAGGATTTTCTTTCATGAAACCTGCCGCAACGGATTTCTCGATTTCATTGTATAATTCTTCTACGGAACCGATAATTTTTTCTTCCTGTCCTGAACCTGTCGAAGAATCCGTTCTCCAGATCGGTAACGGGATTCCCCAGTATCTTGACCTTGAAAGATTCCAGTCGTTCACGTTTTCCAGCCAGTTCCCGAAACGCCCTTCTCCCGTTGATTTCGGCTTCCAGTTGATTTCTTTGTTTAAATCCACCAACCTTTCTTTTACGGCCGTCATTTTCACAAACCATGAATCCAGCGGATAATACAATACCGGCTTGTCCGTTCTCCAGCAATGCGGGTAGCTGTGGACATATTTCTCTACTTTAAAGGCCTTGTTTTCCGTCTTCAGTAAAATCGCGAGTTCTACATCCCAGGATTTCTCCGGAGCGGTGCCTTCATCGTAATATTCGTTCTTGATGTATTTTCCGGAGAATAATTCCGGAACATATTCTCCTTTGATGAATCTTCCCTGAAGATCCACCAGTGGAACCAGATTGTCGTTTTCATCTTTTACCAGCATCGGCGGAACTTCAGGCTTAGCCATTTTGGCAACCCGTGCATCATCCGCACCGAACGTCGGAGCCGTATGAACGATTCCCGTACCATCTTCCGTTGTTACGAAATCCCCTAAAATTACCCTAAACGCATTTTCAGGATGGTCATTCGGGGTAAACCATGGAACAAGCTGTTCGTATCGGGTTTCCACTAATTTTTCTCCGGTGAATTCTTTTTGGATTTTAAATGGAATTGTTTTGTTTTCTGCAGAATAATTTGCAAAATCTTCATCCGTGCCTTCCGCATATTTCTTACCGAAAACCTTAGGTAAAAGCACGCGGGATAAAACAACGTTTACTGGCTCGAAAGTATATTGGTTGAATGTTTTTACCAGGACATATTCAATATCTCTTCCTACGGTTAATGCCGTATTGGAAGGCAGCGTCCAAGGAGTGGTCGTCCAGGCCAGGATGTGCACGTCTCCATCTACATCGCTGAATAATTCAGAAGATTCTTTCTTAACCTTGAACTGGGCCACCACCGTCGTATCTGAAACATCATGGTACGTCCCCGGCATATTCAGTTCTGCAGAGGAAAGTCCGGTTCCTGCTTTCGGAGAATAAGGCTGGATGGTGTATCCTTTGTACAATAATTCTTTATCGTACAACTGTTTCAGCAACCACCAAACGGTCTCCATATATTTTGACTTGTACGTGATGTAAGGATCGTTAAGATCTACCCAATACCCGATTTTTTCGGTCAGGGTATTCCACACGTCCGTATAGCGCATTACCGCTTCACGGCAGGCTTTGTTGTAATCTTCAATTGAAATTTTTTTGCCAATATCTTCTTTGGTGATTCCTAATTCTTTTTCCACACCAAGCTCTACCGGAAGTCCGTGGGTATCCCAACCCGCTTTACGGAAAACCTGCTTTCCGTTCTGGGTCTGGTAACGACAGAAAATATCCTTTAATGCCCTGGCCATTACGTGGTGAATTCCGGGCATACCGTTTGCCGAAGGCGGACCTTCATAAAAAACAAACTCAGGCTGCCCCTCACGGATCTCAACACTTTTATTGAAGGTTTTATTCTGCTTCCAGAATTCCGAGATGTTCTCGGCTACGTCAATAAGGTTGAGGTTTTTGTACTCTTTAAACTGGCTCATTGTAATATCTCAATATCGTTGATTAATTAAGTTGGCAAATTTACTAAAATTTACCGGTTTATAATATATGTTTTATTTTGATATTTCCCATGAAAATGTTCTGTTTCAGAAAAATAAAGTGAAGGTGAATGGGTAAAGGTGAATTGTGAATCTTGAATGAGTGAATTTTTTAGAAATTAAATTTATTCAAAGGGGTAATTGGTATTAAAGCTTACCTTTTTAAGAAAGGCACCTGTCAAAAGAAGGCTTTTTGTTATTGGAAATCGCTGATTCTGGGGATATCCGGCCATCTGCCTGCTTCGTATTCTTCAATATAATGGTCTAAGCCTTGTGAAGAACCGAATATTATAATTTTACAGTTTTATTTTCAACCAGAATGGAGTGTTTCCAATTAATGTTTTATCATTGTAATCTCTTGTCTGATTGAATTTTTTTTGTATTGTATCTGAATATTATTCCGTATGGTTTCTTAATTTCGGCATTATCCAAGATGACAAAATCATATCCACTTTTTTCACTCTGTTTTTCACATGACTTTTCGCAATTTCTATTACTTATTGTTCTGTTAAAATGGTGATTTTTAATTTAATATAAAAATAATCTATTAATTCTGATTAGGATCCCAAACACCATATGATGCAGGCTTCCAGGTACCATCCTCATATCCTCTAATATAGTAATCAACATCCATAGCGGTACCAAATGGAATAACAATACCGGTGTCATTTTTCACCAGAAAAGGTCCATTTCCTGCCAATCGATGTTTCTTGTAATCTTTAGCTCCATAAAAATAAATTCTTCCATAAGGTTTATCAATTATAATATCTTTGGGAATAATTAATTCTACATTTATATTTTCAGATATCATTTTTACATATCTTTCCGCGATTTTATCTATTTTTTCTTTATTAATCATAATTATTACACTCTTTTTTAAAACATTCTGTTTCTTGGCTACGGAAAACTAGCTTTATTTTGTCAAATACCAGTATCAAATAACAAAAAACCACCCGAAGGTGGCTGTAATTTATTGAAAATCGCTGAGCCTCGGCATATTTGGCCATCTTCCTGCTTCGTATTCTTCAATATAATAGTCTAAGCCTTGTGAAGAACCGAATATTATAATTTTACCAGTTTTATTTTCAACCAGGAATGGAGTGTTTCCAATTAATGTTTTATCATTGTAATCTCTTGTCTGATTGAATTTTTTTGTATTGTATCTGAATATTATTCCGTATGGTTTCTTAATTTCGGTATTATCCAAGATGACAAGATCATATCCACTTTTTTCACTCTGGTTTTTCACATGATTTTTTGCGATTTCTATTACTTCTTGTTCTGTTAACATACACCTATCTGTTTCTTGCTGTGTTGTTTAATTTTTTTCTCCTATAGATTTACAATTAAATCTATAAAATTTAAAGTTCAAAAAAGTCAGCTATTTCAATATACCGATGTGGACCCTGGACGTATAATAAGTCTAAGGTTTCTGCATCTATATAGACATAAAACGCTTTACCATAAATATCATCTAATAAACTTACTACTATAACATCTTTTATAGAATCATCCCTTAGAATATCCTTTTCCTTATAAAATGAATTAATTACAGATATTGTAGGATCTACTTTCATAAGCTCTTTAATTTTATCAAGGGCTTCTTTTTCTTTATTTATCATAATTATTACTTTATTACCACTTTATTTATATCAATTCCTGCTTTTTTACATGCATTAATGGCATCATCAATATTTGCTTTACTCAATCTCATATCTTGTGGGCTAAATCTACCTTTACCAAATATATCTAACCATTTATTTTGTTCTTCCACTACTTTATCATAAACATATTTTTCTTTGATATATGTGCTTATTAATCTGTCTTTTTCAGGGATTTTTCGTGTTAAGAGTAGTTTTTCAAATTCTTCTAATTTTCCATTATTTGGTATCTCGATAATCTGTTCTCCTGTTAAGTATCGCTTTCTTCCTCTTCTTAAATAATCCTCAAAATGCATGCATTCATGAAACATTTCTAAGTCTGTAACATCCTTTCTGATCCAAATAGTTGGAGGTATCCATATATTCGGAAAGTAGCTTTATTTTATCAAATACTAATATAAATAATAAAAAAACCATCCGAAGGTGGCTATGCATTATTCCAGGCTACTATTTGATCCTAAAATGTTAGTAAATCTTCCTGCTTCGTATTCTTGAATATAATATTCTTCAGATTTGCTGGTTCCAAATACGATAATGTTTTCTGTTTTGTTTTCTATCAGGAAAGGAGCATTCCCAAGTAAAGTATTATCATCATCATTTCTAGTGTCATTATATTTTTTTGTATTGTAGAAAAATATAATACCATAAGGCTTTTTTATTGCTTCGTTATCTAAAATGACAAGGTCTAATCCACTTTTCTCTTTTCTTTCTTTTACGTAATTTTTGCGATTTCTATGACTTGTTGTTCTGTTAACATCATGATTTTTAATTTAATATAAGTAAATCTATTAATTTTGATTAGGATCCCAAACACCATATGATGCAGGCTTCCAGGTACCATCCTCATATCCTCTAATATAGTAATCAACATCCATAGCGGTACCAAATGGAATAACAATACTGGTGTCATTTTTCACCAGAAAAGGTCCATTTCCTGCCAATCGATGTTTCTTGTAATCTTTAGCTCCATAAAAATAAATTCTTCCATAAGGTTTATCAATTATAATATCTTTGGGAATAATTAATTCTACATTTATATTTTCAGATATCATTTTTACATATCTTTCCGCGATTTTATCTATTTTTTCTTTATTAATCATAATTATTACACTCTTTTTTAAAACATNGTGGTAATAATAAATATTTCCATAAGATTTTTTAATTGTAAAGTCATTATTAACCATTAACTCTACATTAATTTCTTGTTCAATTTCTTTTACATATTTTTTAGCTACTAAAAGCATTTCATTTTCTGATAGCATATATTAATCTATTTTTAAGTATTCAAAATATTTGTATTCTCCTATTTTTGCTAATACGCCAAATTGTCCATCAGGCAATATTAATCTTCCATTTTCTCTAACAATATTAAAAACATGACCAGGTTTCATTTCATTCACATAAGCATAGATAACCCCTATTTCTCCTTCTTGCATTCCATTTATTCCCTTTAGATCTTTTAATTCAGCTATTTTAATAAATTTATTACCATAAATTTCTTCTAATAGCTCTACTTCTTGTCCTGCAGAGTGTAAAGCACTTGATATTTTTCCTGTTCTTAAGTATTCTACAACTTTTTTCACCACATTTACACAGTTGGTATTAGAAATCATTACGACTTCTCCATTTACTACATGATGATTAAAATATGGTAGTACTTCATAAATATAATCAAGTGCATTTTCAGCGGTAATTTTACCTGTATTTATAGCCTCCTGAATAGCTTTCCATCCCGCTTCAAACTCTTCTGCTGTCATGCTAAAACGTGGCGTAAGATTTTCTGCCATTCCCGCAAGACGGCTCATCTCTTGATCAAGCTTTGTAATGTTACCGCCGGCTTTCCTGTAAAGATAATCTAGGAATTTTCCCGTTCTTCCAGCGGAATCTGCTTGAAAGAACTTTTTCCCTTTATAAAGTACTGCTACCTCTTTCTTTGCATTTTCTATAAAAAGCACTCTCAGTTTTTCAAAATCAGCAGCATGATTGGTGATACTTCTGATACCATCTTTTGAAAGAACCCTTAATCCATTTTTAGAATAATTCCTTAAAGGAAACGAATATAATGCATTTTTAATTAATTTTTGTAAGCTTTCCTGCTGACGCGGATACCTGGATGTATACAGGACTTCTACGGTGACATCCAATGCTTTTTCTGCTTTTGTTAACATGCTCGCCATGGCACCTGCTGTTCCCTGGACCATATAAATATCATCCCATAATTCCAGAAGCTTCTTCCCCTTAGTGGTGAATTTAAGCTCATCTCTGAGCCGGGTCTCTATATAAAAATCTGAAAGGGCCACTCCGATATCTGCATAAGCCGCATATAAAGGCAATCCTGAAACTCCGGATTCAATGGTTGCAAGGCTGGCGGAAATCACCATGAGATCCGCGGCGACGCGAAGACATCTTAATACATCTTCAGCAGCTTTTTTCTGAGCGATATGATAAAGAAACACAGCAGGCACTTCAGTATCGGTTTCATGAGTCTGAACCTTACCCGTCCGAAGTTTTTCCTTTTCATACACTTTGAGGTGCAGCATATCCAGAGGCCTGAATTCTCCGTTTTCAGTTTCGTTTTCAGCTTCAATTTTCTCTGTTTTCAGATTAAACACTTTTACCGTATTGATCAGGGTGACGATATTATCAAGGTCTCCTTCCATAAAATATCCGGTAAGCTCACAATGTCTTTCTGTCGTATCGGAATCCCTGCTGACGCCCAGTGCGAAAAGAGAACCGCTTTGTAAAGGTTGGTGGGCGTCATCCGTTGCATGCTGAGCCTGCATGAAAGCGGTTACATAGATGACAAAAAGTTCCTTGTTTTCAAACAACTGACCATGGGCAGCCTGATTCGTATCTGAAATAATGCCTTTTCCCATGTACACGCTTTCTCCATCCAGAGAATGATAAATATGCAGAATGAGCTTAGGGTCGTTTTTAATCTTTCGGTAAACGAACTCCCCGGATATTGCCGTAAGGATACGGATCGCATAACGGCTCTTGTCTCTGAACGGCTCTGCTGCCAGAGCAGCAGCTTTCCCTATTGAATCTACATCGCGGATTAGCTGAGAATCAAAATTCAAAAACTGTAAAAAATGATCCCATAACAGCTCGTCTGAAAGCTTCTTTGCTTTTCCTTTATAATCCACCCCGGTCAGGGCAAAATTTGGAAGCTGATTGTAGAAGAACATCAGGTCATCAATAGAAGTAAGCCCGTTTCCTGCCTCTTCAAAATGAGCTATAAGCGCAACCTGCGCTTCCTGTTGATGGTACGGAAAAAGGTAAGTGATGGCAGCCATGTAGTCTTCGGCATCACTCAGCCTGATCTGTATGGCATCAGGAGATTCTGAAGAATAATGGACAGTGGCTTCCGTCTCATTTATTACGGTTTTTGTGGCTTCCCGATGGTAATTACGATAAGGGATGTTGATGGTGCATTCTATCTTTCTCTCCCGAATTCCGATCGCCGTATGATGGGTATATTTTCGGGGGTCAATATACCCCGGGCTTATATTCACCCAGACCTTTTTATCAAGGCGTTCCAGAAATGAGTTTTGAAATTGTTTTTCATCCAATTTAGGCTCTTGGATAATTAATTTCTCAATCATTTTAGCCTTTACTCTTACGTTATCGATCTTTGCCGGAGGTATGTCTTTCAGATTTACTTTTTCTACTTCCTGAGAATAATTGATAAAGTTTTTCTCTGCATCAAACAGGTAGGTATTAAAATCGGTTGACGAAACAAGTAATGAGAAAATCTTCCTTTCATCCACCCAAAGGTTGGTAAAAAAGGGTTCTATGGAATTGGTGGCAATTTTTTCTCCTCTCATATCGGCCCATATCTCCCGGGCGATCTTATCAAAATCGTCCATTCCTTTTAAAGTATTTTTAAAATTCATATTCAGGTTTTTTCATGATTAATATTGTATTTTGGTTTATATTACGTTTTAGATAAATAGAGATGGTCTTATAGCATCATCTTAATCTCTCTAATGCAAAGATCAATGCTGGTAACGATAAAACTCGACGTATAAAAATTAATTTTTTAAATTTTTGTAAAAATATTTTCTGCAAACTGCCGGGCTTTATTTTTAAGATTCATTGCTCAATAGTCTTTTAATTTTAAATACATTTGTCCTTTAAAAATAAGAACCATTGGAATTCCATCCATCCATCGAAAAAGCAGAAGCTGCGGAAATCAAAAGATTTCAGGAGCAAAAACTTCAGGAACTGTTGGTGTATCTTGAAATGCATTCCCCTTTTTACCAAAGGATATTTAAAGAAAACGGGATCCGTATTGCCGACATTCAGACTTTGGAAGATCTGCAGAAGATCCCTACCACGACAAAGAACGATATTCAGCAGAACAATGATGATTTCTTCTGCATTACACCTGATAAAATAGTGGATTACAGCACGACTTCGGGAACCCTGGGTGATCCTGTCACATTTGGATTGTCGGATAACGACTTGGAACGCCTCTCGTACAACGAAGCCATTTCCTTCGCCTGTGCTGGAATCCAGAAAGGAGATGTGGTACAGATGATCACTACCATCGATAAAAGGTTCATGGCCGGGCTGGCTTACTTTTTAGGCTTACGGAAAATGGGAGCCAGCGTTGTGAGAATGGGGCCGGGAATTCCCGAACTGCAGTGGGATTCCATCTTTCGGTACAAACCGAAATACCTGATTACCGTTCCTTCCTTCCTGTTGAAAATGATTGATTATGCTGAAAAGCACGGAATCGATTATCAGAATTCCAGTGTTTATGGAGCCGTTTGTATCGGGGAGAGCATCAAAAATCAGGATTTTACGGATAATATTCTATCAAAAAAGATCAAAGAGAAGTGGAACATCAGGCTTTTCTCAACCTATGCTTCTACGGAAATGAGTACGGCCTTTACGGAATGCGAACAACAGATCGGCGGTCACCACCACCCGGAACTGATCATCACAGAAATCCTGGATGATGACGAAAAACCCGTACAAGAAGGAGAAAGTGGCGAACTGACCATCACGACGTTGGGTGTCGAAGCTTTACCTTTGCTAAGATTTAAAACCGGGGATATCGTAAAAGCCCATTACGAGCCCTGCCCATGCGGAAGGAACACCATGAGGCTGGGACCTGTGCTCGGAAGAAAACAGCAGATGATCAAATACAAAGGAACCACGCTCTATCCGCCGGCGATGAATGATATCCTGAATGATTTCAACAACATTCTGTGCTACCAGATCGTGATCCAATCGAATGAGATAGGCCTGGATGAAATTATCATTAAGATCAGTACCGGCAGCGATTCCGGTACGTTCGTAAATGAAGTGAGGGATCATTTCCGCGCCAAGTTAAGGGTGAGCCCAAAAATTGAAATCATTGATTTTGAAATATTATCTAAAACCGTGTTTAATCCGAACAACAGGAAACCGATTACCTTTATCGATTTACGGAACTAACATTACATAAATTAATAACTCATGAAAAAATTAGCATTAACCTTTTTTGTTTTCTTAATGGGCATGGTCTCTGCTCAAAAGATGAAAGTCACTTCCGGAAATTTTGATTTCCTGAAAGGGCAGACCGAACTAAACCTGCAGATGGATTACAGCCATGTGAAATTCTACAAAGAAAATATGGATGAGACGTCCTATATCGCCAAGCAGGAAAAAGATATTCAGAAGGCCGGTAAAAGTCCCGAAGAATTTGAAAAATGGAAAAAAGACTGGGCGTATTCCAAAGATACGCAGTTTACGGAAAAATTCCTGGCTTCAATGAACAAGAATACGGACATTAAAACCTCCGTCAATAATCCGTCCGCAAAATATACCCTGATTGTTGAAACCGTCTGGATTTATCCGGGATGGTTCGCAGGAATTATGAACCAGCCGTCGAAGCTCAGCACCCTCCTGAAATTTGTAGAGACTGCTGACCGATCTCATGTTTTACTGGAAATTGACAGTAAAAACGCACCCGGGGATAATTTTGTAGGATTGCCGAATAACAATGACAGGATTTCTGAAGGCTATGCCAAAACAGCCAAAACGCTGGCTCGCATGATCGAAAACAAAATCAGATAAAAAATAAATCCGCTTCCCATTCCGGGAGCGGATTTATTTTATGCCTGTTGCTTTTCCGTTTTAATAAATTCAGCTAAATTTTTGATTGCCGTATCGTGTATCCTGACGAATGTATTCTTTTTGTTCCAGACATATCCGGCCAGCACGGCACATATCTTTCTTTTCACGTCCGGGTTTTCCGGCTGGTGGAAAAACAGTTCCTGAAGATTTCCGGTGTACCATTCTTTCACATAAGTGGTGAAAACATCAACGCCGTACAGGATGTAATCCGAAAACTCTTTCTGCCAGTCTACTTTTTCACCGTTCAGTTGTCGTAAGGCCAATTTTGCGGCTGTCATTCCGCCTTCGGTGGCAAAGGCCATTCCTGAAGAGAAAACGGGATCCAGGAATTCCGAAGCATTTCCCGTTAAGGCAAATCCGTCGCCGTATAATTTTTTTACCGAACACGAATAATCTTTCAAATGTTTTGGTTCAAAAAGGAAATCCACATCCCCGAAACGTTTTACATAATAATCCGACAAAGAAATGGCTTTCCGTAAAGCTTCCGCCGTGTTACCGTTTTCAGATAATTTATCGATGTATTCTGTAGGTCCTACGATTCCGACGCTGGTATTTCCGTTGGAGAAAGGGATCACCCAAAGCCAGACCTCCGTTTCAATAATATCGAATGAGATCAGCGTTCCTTCGGTTCCTTCTTCACGGTTGAGGTCCTTTACATGGGAGAAGATCGCAGAGTGAGGCGATAGTTTCGATGGCTTTTCAAGATCCAGAAGCCTTGGAAGCACCCTTCCGTAGCCGCTGGAATCGATCACGAATTTGGCGTGGATCTCTTTTGTTTCCCCGTCTTTGGTTCTTACAGTCGTTACGGAATCGGTTCCGTTAAATTCAATATCGATTACTTCTGTTTCAAACTCCAGATCGATGCCTTTATTGATGACTTCCTGAGCGAGTACATTGTCAAAATCCGCTCTCGGAACCTGCCAGGTCCAGTCCCATCCTTCCCCAAATTTATTGCTGAAATCAAAAATGCAGACTTCGTTGCCTCTTAAAAAACGGGCGCCCAGTTTCTTTTCAAATCCCATTTTATCCAGTGCCGGAAACAGGCCGGCCTCGTCAAAATGATCCATCACCCGCGGGATAAGGCTTTCCCCCACCACCAATCTGGGAAACTTCGTTTTTTCAACAACTTTTACGCTGACGTTGTTCTTCTTTAAGTATGAAGAAGATACGCACCCGGAAGGCCCGGCACCGATTACAAGAACGTCAACAAATTCTTTGCTCATCTTTGATTTTTTATTTTAATAATAACTTCTATCTTTGCCGCAAAATTAATGACAATTAATTAATAATTACAAAATTATCTTATTATTACTTTTAATTAATGAAAATAAATAACTTTTTAAAACTGAGCGACTTTACAAAAGTCATCATTGAGAATGAAAAAATAGAACTGGATGAAACGCTTCTTGCCAGAGTAGATGAGAGTTTTCAGTTTCTTAAGGAATTTTCTAGAAATAAAGTAATATACGGTGTAAATACAGGCTTCGGTCCAATGGCTCAATTTAAGATCAGTGACGAAGATACACACCAGCTTCAGTACAATCTGATCCGGAGCCATTCTTCCGGAATCGGAAATCCGCTTCCTGCCGATGAAGCGAAGGCTTGTATGCTTGCGAGATTAAACACCCTGTCTCTAGGAAAATCAGGGGTTCATCAGTCGGTTGTGAATTTAATTAAAGAATTAATAAACAAAGATGTTATACCGTTAATCTTTGAACACGGAGGCGTAGGTGCAAGTGGTGACCTTGTACAGCTGGCTCATCTGGCTTTGGTGCTGATCGGAGAAGGGGAAGTCTTTTATAAAGGAGAAAGAAAACCGACAAAAGAAGTTTTCGCTGCGGAAGGCCTTGAACCGATTCAGGTGGAGATCCGTGAAGGTCTGGCATTGATGAACGGGACTTCCGTGATGTCGGGAATCGGTGCGGTTAATGCGCACAAAGCAAATCAGTTAACGGATATTTCTTTACGATTATCCTGTGCGATCAATGAAATTGTCCAGGCTTACGATGATCATCTTTCGGAAGTGCTGAACGGAACCAAGCTCCATGAAGGTCAGCAGAAGATTGCCGCCAAAATGCGTGCCCACCTGTCTGACAGCAAGCTGATCCGGAAGAGAGCCGATCATTTATACACCCATTTTGAAGAGCAGGAAAAAGTATTCAAGGAAAAAGTCCAGGAATATTATTCTTTACGATGTGTTCCGCAGATTTTGGGGCCTGTCCTGGATACATTGGAATATACTGAAAAAGTATTGGAAAATGAGATCAACTCAGCAAACGACAATCCTATCATTAATGTTGAAGATCAGCACGTGTACCACGGCGGAAATTTCCACGGAGATTATATTTCGTTGGAAATGGACAAGCTGAAAATCGTGGTGACGAAACTCACGATGCTGGCGGAAAGACAATTGAACTACCTTTTAAATTCCAAAATCAACGAGATTCTGCCTCCGTTTGTGAATCTCGGGAAGTTGGGTTTCAATTTTGGGATGCAGGGTGTACAGTTTACCGCTACTTCCACTACGGCAGAAAGCCAGATGCTTTCCAACCCGATGTATGTGCACAGCATCCCGAATAACAATGATAATCAGGATATTGTAAGCATGGGAACCAATGCGGCGGTCATCTGCAGAAAAGTGATCGACAATGCTTTTGAAGTGCTGACCATTGAAGCCATTACCATTGTTCAGGCTATTGAATATCTTGGCTTTCAGGACAAAGTTTCATCCGCAACAAAAAAGCTGTATGACGAAATAAGAAGGATCATTCCGGCGTTTTCCAATGATATGGTAATGTATCCGTATCTGGAAGAGGTGAAAAATTATCTTAAATGTATGTAACTTCAGGCCTATATACGTTGTCATAAAAGAATAAAATATACTAAAAACTAAAACTAACATACACAACACATGAAATGTGCAATCATCACAGGCGGCTCCAGGGGAATTGGAAGAGCTATCTGTATCAAACTGGCAGAAGAGAAAAATTATCATCTGCTGATTAACTATACTTCAAACGAGGCTGCAGCAAAAGAAACGCTTTCCAAGATAGAAGCATTGGGAGCTACTGGAGAGGTTCTGAAATTCGATGTCGGTAATGCCGAAGAAACAAAGCAGGTTTTAACCCAATGGCAGGAAAACAACCCGAAAGCGATCGTTGAGGTAATTGTAAATAATGCCGGGATCACCAGGGACGGGCTGTTCATGTGGATGCCGAGCGAAGACTGGAACGCGGTGATTAATACGAGTTTAAACGGTTTTTTTAATGTAACGAATTTCTTTATCCAGAAACTGTTGCGCAACAAATACGGAAGGATCATCAATATGGTGTCCGTTTCCGGTGTGAAAGGAACAGCCGGACAGACGAATTATTCTGCAGCAAAAGGAGCTGTGGTAGGCGCTACAAAAGCTCTGGCGCAGGAAGTGGCTAAAAGAAATATTACGGTAAATGCCGTAGCACCGGGTTTCATCAAAACGGATATGACGCAGGAGTTTAACGAAGATGAATTAAAGGCAATGATTCCTGCCAATCGATTCGGCGAGGCGGAAGAAGTAGCAGATCTGGTGGCATTTTTAGCTTCTAAAAAGTCATCTTATATTACCGGCGAAATCATTAATATTAACGGAGGAATCTACTCGTAAAATAATATAACAATGTACTAATGTAACAATAGATTAATCTATCGGTTTACCAATAAAAGCAGATCGGTTAAAAATTGTTACACTGTTACATTGATAAATTGTTACATTTAATAAATGGAAAACAGGGTTGTCATTACCGGAATGGGAATTTATTCCTGCATCGGAACTTCTTTGGAAGAGGTGAAAGAATCTTTATTTCAGGGGAAATCCGGGATATTTTTAGTGGATGAAAGAAAAGAATTCGGTTTCAGGTCGGGGTTAACGGGCGTTGTCCCGAAGCCGGATCTGAAAAATCTCCTGAACCGCCGGCAGCGTGTAAGCATGGGGGAAGAGAGTGAGTATGCCTATATCGCGACTTTAGCTGCTTTAAAGCAGGCAGGAATAGACCAGAATTTTTTAGATAACCACGAAGTCGGAATTTTATACGGAAACGATAGTGTATCTCAGGCGGTGGTGGAATCTATAGATATTGCCAGGGAGAAAAAAGATACGACCCTGATGGGTTCGGGAGCAATTTTCAAATCAATGAACTCTACGGTAACGATGAATCTTTCCACAATTTTTAAACTGAGGGGGATTAATCTTACCATCAGTGCTGCCTGTGCCAGTGGATCTCATTCATTGGGACTGGCTTTTATGATGATCAAAAACGGTTTTCAGGAGATGATCGTCTGCGGAGGCGCGCAGGAAACCAATAAATATTCCATGGCGAGCTTCGACGGGCTGGGTGTTTTCTCCTTAAGAGAAGATGAGCCGACAAAAGCTTCAAGACCTTTCGACTCGGGAAGGGACGGCCTGATTCCGAGCGGAGGGGCAGCCACCTTAATCGTTGAAAGTTTAGAGTCCGCACAGAAGAGAGGAGCGAATATTATTGCAGAAATTGTAGGATACGGATTTTCCTCAAATGGCGGACATATTTCCACCCCGAATGTCGACGGACCTGCTCTGGCGATGGAACGGGCGCTGAAACAATCGGGCTTGACGGCAAAAGATATTGATTATATTAATGCCCATGCCACTTCAACACCGATCGGCGATGCCAATGAAGCAAAAGCGATCTTCGAAATTTTCGGCAGTGAAGTTCCGGTAAGCTCCACAAAATCCATGACCGGACACGAATGCTGGATGGCCGGTGCCAGTGAAGTGATTTACTCGATTCTGATGATGCAGAATGGTTTTATTGCCCCGAACATCAATCTGGAAAATCCTGATGATGAGGCAAAAAAGATAAATCTGGTAGCTAAAACAAAAAGTCAAAAAATTGACGTATTTTTGTCGAATTCTTTCGGATTTGGGGGAACCAACTCCGCATTAATCGTAAAAAAATTTAATTAAAAACATGGAAAGGGAAAAAATTATTGCGATCGTTAATGATTTTTTGGTGAATGAATTTGAGGTGGACGGTGATGAAATCAGCAACGAGGCAAACTTAAAAACCACGCTTGGGCTGGACAGCCTGGATTATATTGATATGGTGGTGGTGATCGAATCTAATTTCGGCGTAAAGCTTGGCGAAGCCGATTTCAAGAAGATGGTGACGTTCGATGATTTCTACACGACCATCGAAAACAAAATCACAGAAAAGAATAAATGATTTACTAATATAACAATGTAAATAATATAACAGTTTACCAATGTTTCATTGAATAATTGTTACACTGCTATATTGATAAATTGTTACATTACTGCCCATGCTATGAACAAATGGAAAGGCAAATCTAAAGGGACCATCCTGGGATACAGGATTTTTGTCTGGTGCATTAGAAATATCGGAATCCGGAGTTCATACGCTGTACTGTATTTCGTTGCATTTTACTATTTTTTATTCGAAAAAAAGAGCAACACCTATTACCGGTATTACTTTCGGGAAAGGCTGAAGTACGGCTACTGGAAAACCAAACTGTCCTTATTTAAAAATTACTTTACCTTCGGAACGGTTTTAATTGATAAAACGGCCATTTCCGCAGGATTAAGAGATAAATATACCTACGAATTCGACGGAATTGAAAACCTAAGAAACCTTTTAGCGGAGAAAAAAGGCGGTGTTCTCATCAGTGCCCACATCGGGAACTTTGAAATCGCGGAACATTTCTTTGCCGATATTGATTTTGATTGTCAGATCAATTTAGTTACCACTGATCAGGAAGTTACGGTGATCAAAGAATATCTGGAAAGTGTTTCCGTAAAACGGAGCAGCATTAAATTCATTTATGTAAAAGAAGATATGTCCCATATTTTCGAGATCAATGAGGCACTGTCTAACAACGAACTGATCTGCTTTACCGGCGACCGTTATTTCGAGGGTTCCAAGTTTCTGGAAGGTAGTTTGCTCGGAAAAACGGCGAAATTCCCGGCTGGGCCTTTCCTTATCGCTTCGAGACTGGGTGTCCCGGTCGTGTATGTTTATGTAATGAAAGAAAAAAATCTTCATTACCACCTGTATGCAAGGGTTGCCCAAAATGTAAAAAAGCGCGACGCCCAAGGGCTTCTCAACTCCTATACGCAAAACCTGGAATCGATGATCAGAAAATATCCTTTACAGTGGTTCAATTATTTCGATTTTTGGGATGATATTGATTAATTTTCCTACTTTTATCACAAATAAAACTGATATTTAACGCAACATCAAAGTGATTGCGAAGTTTATTCAAGATCACTAAACACAGCTTTTCTCCTTGAAAAAAGAATTCGACATACTGGTAATCGGCAGCGGATTGGGAGGTCTTGTTTCGGCGCTGGTGCTCGCCAAAGAAGGCCTGAAAGTCTGTGTCTTAGAGAAAAATAACCAATATGGCGGAAACCTCCAGACCTTTTCCCGCGACAAGCTGATTTTCGATACCGGTGTGCATTATCTGGGCGGACTTTCCGAAGGGCAGAACCTTCATCGGTATTTTTCATATCTCGGTATTATGGATGACCTTCAGCTTCAGCAGATGGATCCGGACGGATATGATAGAATTACTTTCGGGGATGATCAGACCGAATATCCGCATGCACAGGGTTACGATAATTTTATAGAGCAACTGGTTAAAAATTTTCCTGACGAAAGGGAAAACCTGCAGAATTACTGTGAGGAAATCCAGAGGATATGCAATCAGTTTCCAAGGTATAACCTGGTAGGGAAAGACCATTATAATGAAGAAGTCCTGCACCTCAATACCAAACGGTTTATCGAATCCATTACACCCAACAGGAAACTTCAGTCGGTGTTGCTGGGATCTAATTTTTTATACGCCGGAGATTCTGAAAATGTTCCTTTTTTTGTACATGCGCTCACGGTAAATTCTTACATTCAGAGTGCTTATAAGTGCGTGAAAGGCGGAAGCCAGATTTCAAAATTACTGATCAAAAGGCTTCGTGAACATGGGGCGGAAGTCCATAAACATTCTGAAGTCTCGGAATTCATATTTAATGACGGAAATGTGCTGACCGGAGTAAGGACAAAAGCCGGAAAAGAATATTTTGCTGAAAAATTTATTTCCAATATTGAGATCCGTTCCGCCATCAGACTGATCGGTGAAAACCGGCTGAAAAAATCTTTCTTAAACAGAATTAGAAGCTGGGAACCGGTATCTTCCTGTTTCAGTGTGTATCTTGTGTTAAAGCCCCGAACAGTTCAGAATTTTAATTATAACCTTTACCATTTTTCCAGTGAAGAATCGGTTTGGAATGCCTATCGTTACAGGAAAGATGCCTGGCCGGAAACCTATATGCTGTCCTCGACACAGTCGAAGCACAACCCTGATTTCGCCGAAAGCCTGACGGCCATTTCCTATATGGATTTTGAAGAGGTAAAAGAATGGCAGGATACATTCAATACGGTCGCTGAGGGGCATGACCGTGGAGGGGATTACGATACATTCAAGCTTGAAAAGGCTGAAAAAATGATTGCCGCCCTGGAGAAAAAAATTCCTGATCTGAGAACATCAATCAAAAGAATATATACTTCTTCGCCACTGTCTTACCGCGATTACATTGGCAGTGCCGACGGAAATATGTATGGGTATATGAAGAGTTCTGAAAATCCTCTGAAAACCATGGTTTCTCCAAGGACGAAAATCGACAATCTGTTCCTGACGGGCCAGTCCGTAAACATGCATGGGATTTTAGGCTGTACGATCGGTGCCTTTAATACCTGTGCTGAAATTCTTGGAAAAGAAGTGATTGATGAAAGATTAATACAACTGATTAATAAAATCAAAGGTGAAAAATAAGATTATAACCAGCCGCTCTTCTTTTCGCATAGTATTTCTTTTGCTTGGCCTTATCCTGAATCTCAGCCTTATTTCCTGCGGCATAAGAAAATCGGTACGGCATCTTCCGGAAATCAGACAATATGCGCTGGAAGTTCCGAAAGTGAATAAGGTTAATGATTCGACATTTAGTTTTCGTGAAAATTATTTAACCAAAAACAAACAGCAGCTCTGGGAATTGTATATCAAAGGAAATCCTCTGCAGCTGGGCTATAACAACGGAGCATTAACGCAAAACCTGATGCAGAAGCAGGAAGAAGTCTTTTTCTCAAAAGTGGAAGGATTTGTGCCTTCAAAATTTAAGCAAAATTTGCTGAGAGGTTTTCTGAAATGGTATAACCGGAAAATGTACCTGAATATCCGGGAAGATGATCAGGCGGAACTCTACGGATTGTCGCGGTATTCTTCGGACAAATACAATTTTATCGCTCCTGAATTTTTGAGAAGCATGTACCTGCACGGCGCACATGACATCGGCCACGCGATGCAGGATCTGATGATGGTTGGCTGTACTTCACTGGCTGTCTGGAACGAAAATACAGAAGACGGCGACCTGCTCATCGGCCGGAATTTCGATTTTTATGTAGGGGACGATTTTGCAAAGAATAAATTAATCCAATTTGTAGAGCCGGAGGACGGGATTCCTTACCTTTCTGTAAGCTGGCCCGGTATGATCGGCGTGGTTTCCGGGATGAATAAGGAAGGCCTTACGGTTACCATCAATGCCGGAAAGTCGAAAATTCCGCTGACGGCAAAAACACCGATTTCGCTGGTGGCACGGGAAATTTTACAGTATGCTAGAAATATCGATGAAGCTATTGCGATTGCCCGAAAAAGAAAGGTTTTCGTATCAGAATCCATCCTGGTTGGAAGTGCAAATGATAAAAATGCCGTGATCATCGAGGTTTCGCCGGATAATTTCGGGGTGTACCGGGTTGAAAACAGCGCGAAGGTTTTCTGTACCAATCATTTCCAGTCGGAGGCGTATAAAAATGACAAGAGAAATCAGAAGCATATCCTGGAAAGCCATTCCGAATACCGCTACGAAAAGCTGCAGGAACTTTTACAGGAAAACAGAAAGCTGAATCCCGAAAAGATGGCGGCCATTCTGAGGGATCAATCGGGATTGAAAGGAGAGAAAATCGGCTACGGCAACGAAAAAGCCATTAATCAGCTTTTGGCACATCATGCGGTGATTTTTTCGCCTCAGAAAAAACTGGTCTGGGTCTCTGCCAATCCTTATCAGCTTGGAGAATTTGTGTGCTATGATCTGAATGAAGTTTTCTCAGGCCGAAAACCGGGCACCGGCACATTGGCAAAATCAAAATTGAATATTCCTAAAGATCCCTTTTTAGATTCCCGGGAATTTAAAAATTATGAAGAGTACAAGATTGCCAATTCCGAAATTAGTGATGCGGTAAACGATAAGACAAAAGCACTTTCCGATGGATTCATTCTCCATTACCAGTCACTGAACCCGGATTTCTGGCTGGTGTATTACCAAGCCGGCAGGTATTATTTCAGCAGGAAAGAATATTCCAAAGCGAAGCCCGAGTTTGAAAAAGCATTATCCAAAGAAATCACCACCGTTCCGGACCGGGAGAATGTCGAAAAATACCTGAAGAAGACGGAGAAAAAGCTGAAAGGTCAATAGTGAATTTTGCTGCGCAAGTGAATGTTCGATGGTGAATGGTGAATTCGCTTTGCTTGTTAATGGTCAATTTTTTACAGAAAACCAATGTTGGAATACGCCAAGGCGCAAAAGGGTTTTTAATGCTTTGTGTGGAAAAGGCGTGAGGATTTTATCTTTGATAAAATTGAATACTGCACATTGATTTCCTGATACTGAAATTTGGAAAGCCTATCTGGTCAACGGCATGAAAATTTGACATTGTCAAATTCCTTGCACCTTTTAACGTTGCTTTTTTACTAATCTTAGCGTCTTTGCGTATTCCAGCAACAATCAAAATTTCATTCGTTAAAAATTGACCATTAACAAGCAAAGCGGATTCACTGTTAACTTCCGACTAAGGGATAAACAAAAGACGACCGGCCTAGCCCCGATAGAAACGGTTACCCCGCAGCAGGCGAAGGCATAGCATAGCATTGGCGTGAGGAGTAGAAGTGGATAGCGGGAAATAGCTCCTAAAAATCGGTTTTGTCCGGGCTTACTTTGTTCAGTAAAAAGAAGGTGATAATCCAGGTTAATGCAGATGCTGAGATGGCCAGAATCATGCTTCCGATGACATATTGCAAAAGGTTATTTTTTACCAGGTCGAAATTCAGTTCCTGGCTCAGGATGTTGCTGTTGCCGTCTACGAAAGGAGATCCCAGGAAAAGGGAAGCTGCAATAATAAACGGGATAAACGGCGGGAGGCTCACATTGGAAGCGAAGAAAGCCAGCACTTTGTTAAGTTTGAAAAGCACCGCCAGCGAAATAACGATCAGGGTATGGAATCCCCAGAAAGGAGAAAAACCAACGAATACCCCGAGCGCAATTGAAAATGCCTTCGTACGGTTGGTTCCGTCGCTTTCCAGCACATCTTCCTTAATAAACCGCCGGATGCTTTTTTTTCTGAAATTATTGATGAAATTCCTTGGAATAATGTACAGCAGGGCAATTGCTACCAGAATCGTATTAAGAATACTGATCCGCGTAAAATCTTTGAACGGCCTGAAATGCGATACCCGCTCTGCCGGATCGTACAACACCTTTACCGGGACGTTCTTTACTGGGACGTGTCTCCAGGCAGTCCGTACGATGATTTCGATCTCAAATTCAAATTTCGGGGTGAAGTATTTCTTTGGAATTTTATGTAAAGGATAAAGGCGGTATCCGGATTGGGTGTCTTCCAGTTTGATCCCGGTCTCAAACCAGAACCAGAAGTTGGAGAACCGGTTTCCGAAGCTGCTTTTTTTTGGAATGCCGTCCTGTGCCATATTACGGTTCCCGATCAAAAGAACGTCCTCTTTTTCGTAAAGTAATGCTTCTATGAAAACGGGAATATCATCGGGATAATGCTGTCCGTCTGAATCGATGGTAATGGCATAATGATAACCGAGTTTCTTTGCCTTTCTAAATCCGGTTTTAAGGCCGTTCCCTTTGCCTTTGTTTTCCGGTAAATGGATGACGTGGAGCTGAGGATATTGTCCTAAAATCTCTTTGGTGGAGTCGGTAGAGCCGTCATTGACTACAATAATGTCCTGCGTGTAATCGAGAACGCCGTCAATGACTCTTTTCAGGGTTTTCTCGTTGTTGTAAGTCGGGATTAAAACACAGATTTTCTTTTCGGAAATCACGTTTTGCACTTCAGGCAGGGTCATCGTTTTATTTTAGGGTTGCTTTTTCAGCGGGTGTAAAGGTTTTGGACTGTGCGGCGAAACGTTTGATGTAATTTTTCAGGGCCGCGTTCTGTTTGCTGTAATGATCCAGAAGAAATGTTTTATCATCTTTCAGGCTTCCCCTGTATCCTACGATTTTAGGAATATTTTCCTGTACACTCATCCGGATTACCCTGAGTTCGGCATTATTGGGATTGCTTTTGATTACCGCTTCAAGGCTCGTCGCTCCCGATTTTACCAAAGCTTTACGGTTCGATTTGGTAATCTTTGCTTCCATGATCTGTGCGGCTGCTTTATATCCCTGGATTACAGGTTCGGAACCTGATGCCTTTTCAGCCATGTTGATGAATGATTCCGTATTGGCGTTGGAAGCATTGGCTTTCGCATAGCTTTCTCTCAACGATTCAAGATTCGACTGAAAGAAAAGAACGAAGGCGGTTATAAGTGAGAAAATAAATTTCATGAGGTCAATTTTTGGTAGTTCACTGACATTTTCAATGCAATAGTCTCGCCAAAAGATGTGGTATTCTTTACTTTCACTTCTCCTTCGGCCTGGGTAATATCCAGCTGCAGCTTTAGGTCCGGGGTTTCAAAAGGATTGATGATGGCCATGAATTTTACGTTGGAAGCCGTCTTCAGAAACAGAGACAGACCTGTAAATTCTTCAGAAAGTTCCTTTACGATCTGCATCATGCACACACCCGGCGTTACCGGATTTCCCGGAAAATGCCCTTTGAAGATGTCATGGTCTTTATTCAGAGAGATGTAGGCGGTGTAGCTTCCGTTTTCTGCCTGTTCGTAAGACTGTAAAGTATAAAAATCTGTAAGAATAGTCTGCATAGAATTATTTTTTCATGTTAAAGGTATAATACACACCGGCCTGGAACGTGATGTTCGAGTGGTCGTTGTAAAAGGAATACACCGGGATGAAACCTTTTTTTACCCTGGCTTCAACCCCGAAATGCTCGGTAATTTCAAAACCTGCGCCTGCCGTAATTCCCAGGTCGATTTCATTAGCGGCATCGAAATTTTTCTGTTCCACCAGAAATTCCAAGGTCGGGCCGAAATGAACATTGAATTTATTAAAGTAGAATTTATTAACCAGTTGAAGACTTACATAAGAGGCGGTAAGCATCTGCCCGTTCCAGTTGTTGATATTCGTATCCATTTTTGCACCCTGTCTGGAATAGTTGATCTCCGGCTGCAAAGCATAGAATTTTGCAAACCGGATATTTCCGAAAAGTCCAAGATAGAAATCGGTTTTATTCTTAAACTCCATATTGGGATCGGCATTGCCATAGTAATCTGAATCCATATAGGAATACCACTGCGCTTTATTGGTAAAGTGCGAAAAATTGGCACCCGCCCTTATTCCCGGATTAAAGGTTACCTGCGATAAAGCAATGGCTGAAATAAGTAAAGTAAATAAAGAAATAATTTTTTTCATGTGAATTTATTCGTTTTCGGTTATCTGAAATAGTTTTATGTTTATTTTAAAATCTTTATGCTGAAGGTTGATACTGTCCGCGAAGATATGTTTTTTTGCCTCAAAAGTAAAATCGATTTTTTCCTTATTGTTTTTAGTATAAATGATTTTTTTCAGCAGACCGTTCTGTTTGTTAAAAAATAAATAATAGGTTTTCGCATCGATCTTTGAAAGGTAAATGCGGCTGGTTTCATTTTCAAAACTTTCGGTCACGGGATATTTCTGCCTTAAAAGCTGCTGAAAGTCATTTTTCAGGAAATTAATGACAATTTTTCTATCCAGATCGGGAAGAACATAATTAAGCTTAAAATCATCTCCGGAAATTTCAAAATCGATTAATTTGTTTCCGAAATCTGAAGTCAGCACAACGCGGTGGGTCGTTTCATTAATTTTTTTTAATATCAGGATTCCGCTGACGTGATTTTTGTAAATGTCTATCTGGCATTTATACACGTAATCTTCCTTAGAAGAAAAATAGAGGTTTTCGACCGTCTGTTCAGTATTCAAGACAGGCTTTGCATCCGTAAGCTTGTAAGTTTTACAGGATACGAACGATATGAAAATCAGGCTATAAGCTAAATTCCGAAGCAGCAACCGGTGCATTGATCTTTGTATTTTTGAAAACAATGTTGGTCGTGTCTCCCGAAGCTTCCGTCATATTCACCTGTGAAACCGTTGACTGGTTTTTAGGGAAATACAGTTCGATCTGCTTAATGTATTTAAGCAGCTGTGCAGATTTTGGGGTGAATTTCGCGATATTGAAACTGCCGTTTTTGAAGTAAGCCACGGAAAATTCCGGATCATTGAACATCTGCCCGTTGGAACTTCCGACAATCAGCTTATTGATCTTCTCGAAGGTTTTGCTTTTGGCATCTACCGCCGACTTTTTCCCCTGGTCGTTGATGAAGATTTTATTCTCCTTAAAGACGATGCTGTACTGATATGGCTTTGTGTATTTCCAGCTCAGCATATTCGGGGTTTTTAAAGACATTTTCCCGTAAGTAACGATATTTTTATCCAGGAAATCCATTTTTTTGGTCTGGGTAAAATCACTCTGCAGCGTTTTTATTTCTTTGGTCTCCGAGGAAACTTTGCTGACAAAAGCTTTGGCTTCCGCGCCTGACATGGCCGTATTCTGTGCGAAGAATAATCCTGAAACGGATAGAAGCGCAGTGATGAAAATATTTTTAATCATTGTTTTATTTTTTAAGTGAACAAGTTCTGTCTAACCTTAAAAAGTCAAAATTTTGAATCATTTAATTAAAAAATCTTTGATTTTTTAGCTCATGTGCTCTTTTTAAAGTTGGTCTACCATAAACTTTTATGAGCAGGACAAAATCTTTTGTGGCTTTTGTGGTTCAAAAAAACTTCTGCATTAAATTATTCGATGGTAAAAGTCGAATATTTTTCACGCTTCAAAAATACTAATAAATTTACCAAAACATTATACGTTTTTTCCGAAGTGTCGTGAAGCAGGATGATGCTGCCTTTTTTCATCCCTTTGGTAACTTTCCGGTAAATTTTGTTCTCATTTTCAGTAATAGTGTCCAGCGAACGGACATTCCAGCCGATGCTTTTTTTGCCGGTCAGCTTTATCGCTTTGGCTATATTCGGATTGGTAACACCGAAAGGCGGGCGGTACAGACGGGTCTTCAGATTTCCGGTTTGCAGCATGACTTCATCACACTTTTTAATTTCCTCCGCCATTTTTGAGGTGGATAAAAAACCGGTCTGATTGGAGTGGGAATAGGTATGATTCCCAACAGCATGGCCTTCATCAATAATCCGCTGAAAGGTTTCGGGATATTTTTCGATCTGTTTTCCGATACAGAAGAAGGTGGCTTTAATATTATTTTCTTTTAAAAGATCTAAAAACTTTGGGGTAAATTCGGTAGGGCCGTCATCGAAAGTCAGGGCCGCTTCTTTTATTTTTGTCATTTTGTGCGTAAGGCTATGAACAAAATAACCCAGTCCGATATCGAAGGATCCCCAGATCACCACGGCTGAGAACATCAGGAAACAGAACAGATACACCCAGATCGTCCCATGAAACGTATAAATAAAAACGTTGCAAAAGAGGTAGAACAGGATAAAGTAGTAGTGTTTCATCTTTATTTTTTAAATTTGGGCTAAAAAATCAATAATTTATATCTGTAAATATCCCTTGCTGAGTGAAACGCCTTTACGAATGGAATATTTTCAAACTTTACAAGCAATCTTTGCGTTAAAAGTATTTCAACAGCTAGGCTCTTTCCAATAAAACCAGGCTATGGTCATTCCCGCGAAGATGGTTATACAGAAGAACGGTTTTTATTTCTTCTTTTTTAAAAGCATTAATCATCATCACTTCCGGAATTGCCTGTTTCTTAAGAATATGGCATGCCATAAAAGTAGAAAAGCCACTGGCCGTGTTGAATTCGCCGCTCAAATGTTTATAATACAGCAAAGCGGAGTTTGTAAACAATTCCATTGCCTTTGTATAATAATCATCAGACTTTGCATCGCCGCTGAATCCCAGGATAACAGCATCTATATCCTGAGCGTTCAGGTTATTTTTAATTAAAAATTCTTCAATAAACGTTTGCGTTTCTTCAAAATCTACTTTGTTGCTGATCCGGATGTCTTTCAACCCGGCATAGGAAGAATCTGTCTTATCTTTACCCAACACAAAGAAGCTTGCCCCTTCGCCCCAGATGACACCGTTAGTAGCGGAGTTCAGATAATCCACAGGAAGATGTTCTTCTTTTTTAATGGTTTTGCTGAGTTCATACAATTCCATCGTTCTTTCGGTTTGTTCATCTGTGGAACCTACCAGAACATGTTCGGCTTCACCATCGTTAATCTGAAGTTTAGCATCCAGGAATGAAAACTCGAGCGATGAAGAACTGTTTACATAAGTGAAATTATAAGCATGGCACTGAAGCCCCAGTGCGATCTGTCCCGCAACGGTATTGTGGGTCGACTGGATAAAATAAGTCGGCGTAAGGAACTCTTCATTGTTATCCAGCACATTTTTCAGAAATTTTTCGGAATCCTGCGAACAGCCCATTCCGGTTCCTACGATAATGGCATCCGGGTTTTCGATTCCTGCTTCTTTCAAAGCATATTGGGACGCCACGGAACTCATTTTTACGGTCTTTGACATTCTCCGGATCATTGCCGGCGGAATAAATTCTTTGTATACGGGCTCAACAGCTTTAAGAACCTGGCTTGAGTCAAAAGGCTGCAGGTTTTCAAAGAAATTTTCGTTTAAAGTATCCTGTACGGAAATACAGGCTGCACTGTTGATGTAAACGTCTGTCATGATTTCGAGAAAATTAGGGTTGAACAATTTCCTCCGAATCCGAATGAATTGGAAAGGACGTGATCTATATTTTTTTCTTTCAGTTCCGTCACCGGGGTCAGATCAAATTCTGCCATTTTGGTTTTGAAATTCAGGTTGGGAAAAATAAGGCCGTTTTGGATGGCCAGTAATGAATATACGGCTTCAATTCCTGCCGCAGCAGCAAGCGTATGTCCTGTAAATGCTTTTGTGGAGCTGAATTCAGGAACTTTTCCTTCTCCGAAAATCCGGATCATTGCGATTCCTTCCGATAAATCATTATTTGGCGTTGCTGTCCCGTGAACATTGATGTAATCGATATTTTCTTTATCTAAACCGGAGATTTTCAGGGCTTTTTTCATGGCGAGATAAGCACCCTGTCCGTTTTCCGAAGAAGCTGTCTGATGGTGCGCATCGTTGGCATTTCCGTATCCTGAAAGATAGCCGATAACTTTTTTATTTTCTTTTCGGACCACCTCATCAGATTCCAGAACAATAAACGCTGCGGCTTCTCCAAGATTCAATCCTTTACGGTCATTGTCAAAAGGTGTGTTGTAGGAATCGGTAAGGATCATCAGCGTATTGAAACCGTTTAAGGTAAATTTGGAAAGCGAGTCTGTTCCGCCGACGATTACCCGGTCCAGAACACCGTTTTTAATAAGCTTTGCCCCCATCATAATCGCGTTGGCCGCTGACGAACAGGCGGTGCTGATAGTGGAAACCATGCCTTTTAAACCTAAATAATCGGCGATTAATAATGAGGAATTGCCCGCATCATGGGAGTCAATATATTTTTGCTTGCCAGGAAAATCTTCGTACGTGTAGAAGTAGTTTTCGGTAACATCCATTCCGCCGACACTGGTAGAGGAGATCAGGCCTGTTTTGTATTCATTGATATACGAAATCCCGGCACTTTCGATAGCTTCTTTTGCGGCAATCATTCCCAATAGGGACGTTCTCGTCGCATTCTTTTCATCTTTCAGCTGAAGTCTTTCCATCAGCTCTGTGTTGGAAAGCTTGATTTCTCCGGTTTTGATATGTCCGGCATGGCGTGTTTCAAACAATTGGATGTCTGAAATCCCGTGCTTCCCGGACTGTAATGAACTCAGGTTTTCTTCCACGTTGTTCCCGATGGAAGAGATGATGCCCATTCCTGTGATGGCAATTTTTTGACCCATGTTTTTGGTAATGTAACAATGCATCGATCTAACAGTTTACCAATATTGTTACACTGTTAGATTGATATATTGTTAGATTGAATTATTTTGTTCTGTTTTCTTCGATAAATTTCGCCATCGTATCGATAGAGGTGAAAATTTCCTTTCCTTTTTTAGGATCGGATAATTTGATGCCGTATTCTTTATCCAGAAGAACGATCAGCTCAAGCGCGTCGATGGAGTCAAGGCCAAGGCCGCCGCCGAACAAAGGATCCGTATCCTGGATTTCCTCTACTGCAACGTCTTCTAAATTAAGAACTTCGATAATTTTGTGTTTTAATTCTTCTCTTAAGTTTTCCATAAAAATTATTTTAATGTATCAATCCAGCAGTGTACCAGTTTACGAATGGATGACTGCAAATTATTGTTACATTGTTATATCGTTAAATTGTTACATTGTCAGTCAGCAAATATACAAAAGCTTTATAACTTTCCTGATAAAGTTCTACCCAGCCGCATAATACTTTATCGGCCTTTCCTGATTGTATGAGCTGTCCCGCATAGCTGTTTACAAATTCTTCGTCGAATTCATCCAGGACAAAAAACGCATTCTCAGTCTGCATTTTGTGACGGATACTGATTTCCCCCACGCAGATGTTAGGCAGTGTATACACGAAAACGGCAGGGCTCGGGAAATAGCTTTCAGGTGAATTGATGCTTTCCTGATATTTGAAATCGGTATCCAGGCTGGAGGAACGGTTGGCAAAAACCAGGCCGGTCCGGCTGTGATCCGCGTCTTTTAAAATAAGTTCGGAGGCCAGAAAGGCCAGCTTGCTGAGGTTATCCATTTTGTGGAATTTCGGATAATTCAGCTCAAAATTTTTATAAGCTTCCTTCGAAAAATCTGAAAAATTCCTTGCCTGAGCTTGAAAAATAATTTCGTTATTCAGAATGATTTTTGAGTTTTCTATGGTGCAGATGTCTGTTTTCTTCATGAATACGTTTGAGAAGGGTTAAGGCTTTTTCGTTGGGTTTTGATGTGTGTTGAAAACAGAGAATATTACAATTTCTTTATCGATAATTTGGTAAATAATGAGATAAGGAAATTTTTTAATGTAAGCTTCGCTAAGATTTCCCCTCCTGACAGGAAAATGTTTAGGATAATCCTGAATTTTCGAAAAATACAGGTTGACCTGTTGCAAAAACTTTTCGCCGAGGCCTAGCTGTTTATTTTCGTACCATAATTTACCTTCTGCTAAATCGGTTTCGGCATTTGGCGATAAAACCAATGAATAATTCATATGTTTTTTAGCCTTTCTTTAACTTCTTCCCAGGAAGATGTCTTCAGTTCGCCTTTTAGATATTTTTCACGTGCTTCTTCGATCCTGTCATAGACATAATCAGGAACTTGTGGATAACCTGATGGGTCATTGTCGAAATTTTCTTTTTCTTCCGCGTCAATAATCCCATTGAAAATACGCAGGATCCTATTGTCCGCAATGTCAATGAATTCATGAATTCTTTTTCTGATCTCTAATGTAGATTCCATTTTTCTCAAAACTTAGGTCTATCAAAAATACAAAATTATTATTTATATTTTTTCCAAAACAACAGCCGCATTACATCCTCCAAATCCCGAAGCGGTTTTCAGAATATACCTGATGTCCGCAGGCTGGTTTTCTTTAATGATGTTCAAAGATTGAGAAATTCCCGGCTCTTCAAAATTTTTGGAAGGAATCAAAATATTGTTCAGGGCACTCTCCATGGAAATAATGCTTTCCAACAGTCCCGACGCGCCCAGGCAATGTCCGTAATAGGCTTTCATGCTGTTGAGGGGAATATCCTGCAGTTCCATTCTGTTGAAGGCAATGGCTTCCATTTCATCATTGTAAAGGGTAGCGGTTCCGTGGGCGGAAATAAAATCAATCTCTTGCGGGGAAACCTGTGCTTCTTTCATGGCATTCCTGATGCTGGCAAACAGCCCGTCGCCTGTTCTGGAAGGGCCGGAAATATGGTTCGCATCATTCACGGCCGAATCTCCGGTTATTTTAAAATTAAATTTTTCGTTCCCTTTAGATTCGGAGGTTATATAAACGGCTGCTGCGGCTTCACCGATGTTGATGCCGTCCCGGTTTTTGTCATAAGGTTTACAGATCCCGGTTCCGATCGCCTGAAAAGAATTGAAGCCTGAAATCACAAACTCTGAAATTTCATCGCCGGCGATGACAAAAGCATCTTTGTATTTTCCTGCCCGGATCATATTTTTCGCCACGGCTATGGCCATCACTCCGGAAACACAGGCATTGGAAACCACGACAGGTTTGGTTTTAAATCCGAAAAAATCGGCGATTTTTTGAGCCAGACCTGAAAGGAAAGCGCCTTCCGGTAAGGTTTCCTGATTTTTTAGTAAGCTGATATTTCCTTTGGTGGTAGATAAAATAAAAGCCGTATCCTCTGAAACAGGATGTTTTTCAACCAAAGGTTTCAGGCTTAACAGGAACATTTTTTCCAATCGGGTGAAATGCTGTGGGTTTTGAGCTTCAAAGACTTTATCGAATTTTTCATTGAGTTTTTCATCCTCTATCATGGAAGCATAAAAAGGCTCCTGATTTTCTATGATCTTGTGTAAGGAAACACCGGATTTCCCTTCTAAGAGAGCATTCCAATTCGATGAAACATCAAAACCTAATGGCGTGACGCAATTGTAATCGGTGATGTAAATTTCGTTGTTCATTTAATTAATGAAATTTTCGATTCATATCTGGAAAAGCCAAAATCCGGCTAAAGTCCCATTTTATCTTTCCATGTCTGAAAAAATTCAGGATTGTATAAGCATAAATTATTATCGGAATCCAGAAAAACCTGAATGGTTTCCCCGGAACAGATCAATTGATCCTGTTGGTTGAAAAGCTCATACCGGTAAATCAGCTTTGCGGAAACCGAGTTTATGAAAGTTGTTACGATTCTGAAGGTTTCACCGTATTTTAGAGGTAAAAAATGTTCACAGGTACTTTTTACGATGGGTGTTACGTAGCCTGCTTTCTGAATATCCAGATAGGTCAGCCCATGTTGTCTCCCGAATGCTTCCCTTCCGTCTTCAAAATAGACGATATAATGGCCGTGCCATACGATTCCCAGCGGATCCGTTTCGTTGAAGCGAACCCGTACTTCTTCGGTACACGTTAAAAGATTTTCTTTAGACTGCATGCTGTTTTCTTTCGTAAAATAATGAAATGCCTACCATGGCAATATAAAATAAAAATAAGAACGTGATCTCTTTGGCAATGCCTCCGATTCCGCTGTTTCTTAAAATAATATCATAATACGCATTTAATCCCCAGTTCATCGGGGAAAATTTAGCGATGGTCTGCATAAATTCAGGCATCAGAAATACCGGAACCCATATTCCTCCGATGGCTGCCAGAACCACCACGGAAGTCGCTCCGAAAGGGGCCGACTGTTCCTGTGTATCCGCTATTGTTCCCAATAGAACACCAAACCCAATAGCAGCCAGGCCGGCAAAGATCGTAACGATAATCATCGGGAACATCTTCCCGGTAACGTCGAACTGCGGCAAATCCATATACGGGAACAGGTAAATTCCTACGGCTACCATCAGCAAAAACTGGATGACACAAATGATGAGGTAGGTGAATGTTTTTCCCAGGATGTGAACGAAATAAGGCGTCGGACTGATTCTTGCCCTGACACTGGTTCCCTGGCTTTTCTCTTTAACTAAATTAATTGATAATGGCACAACGATAAAGAAGATCGCAAACAGTGCCCATGCCGGAACATTATGCTGGACGGAATTCGGCATTATTTCCATTTCCCCTTTTTTCGGGGTAATTTCTTTGAACCCGATCAGGCTTTTGTCTTTTTCGAGGTCTTCCGTGGTGCCCAGCTGATCCTGGAATGCTTTGTAGATTTTTTTATTTTCGATTTCAAAGACCATTTTGTTGATGGAATTCATCACATTATTCTTGAATCCGATATTGGTCGCCGGATCAAAATACAAATGAATCTCTTTGGCTTTCGGGGCTTCCTTTTTAACTTTAACAGAATCCGTTTCCAGTCCGAATGAACTTACAATCGCCTGTACCTTGGAATCGATATTGGAATTGATGTCTTTCGTTAAATACTCAGGAATAACGATCGCCATCTGGTAATCTCCGGAGAATACGGCATCCTGTGCGGATTTTTCAGTGAAATCGGTCAGCAGTTCAAATGTTTTGCTGTTCTCCAGTTCCTTTTTTATGTTCTGTGAGACTTCAGATTTGTCGTGATCGATGAAAATGACCGGAATTTTCGAGCCTTCCAGATTTTTAAACGTGGAATCCTGGATCAGGGTAATCGTAATGATCAGCAGCAACGGCATTACGAAAATAATAACGATTCCTCCGATATCTCTTTTCAGCAGAAGGATTTCCTTCACAAAGCTTCTCCACAATTTATACAACAACATCGCGTAATTCTTTTCCGGTTAATGAAATAAAAACATCTTCTAGATTTTCCGCATGGGCAACTTTACCGATCAGTTCTTCCGGTGTTCCTACTGCGTGGATCTTCCCATGATCGATAATTGCGATTTTGGTACAGAATTCTTCGGCCTCCGAAAGGTGATGGGAAGTATAGATGATGCAGGTTCCTTTTTTATTTAAATCCAAAAGATAATCGATAATCGCTTTTTTGGACTGAACATCCACGCCAACGGTGGGCTCGTCCAGAAAAAGCACCTTCGGGTTGTGAAGCGTTCCGGCAATCAGGTTGCATCTCCGCTTCATCCCTCCTGAAAATTGTTCAACCTTTTTATCTGCGAATTTTGAAAGTCCCATGATTTCCAGAGATTCATCGATGGAGTTTTTTAAATTTTTATGGCTTAACCCGTAAAGGCTTCCGAAGAACATCAGGTTTTCCCTCGCGGTTAACGTCGGATACAAAGCATATTCCTGCGGAACGATTCCCATGATCTGCCTTAATTTAAAACCATTCTTCTGGTGGGAGAGCCCGTCGATCTTAAATTGTCCCGAAGTCGGTTTTATGAGTCCCGAAAGCATTGAAATCAGCGTGGTTTTCCCGGCTCCGTTGGGACCAAGGATTCCGTAGATTTCATTTTTATCGATGGTCAAAGAAATATCGTTTACCGAGAAGTCTTCGGCGTTTTTGTATTTCTTGTACAGGTTTTTTATTTCTATGAAATGCTCCACGTTATATTGCTTTTCTCAGTTTTTTGTAGAAAGCTTCTTCCAGGTCGGCAATATGAAGCATGGTTTTTGAAAGCTGGTTGTAAATATCGCTTTTGGAATTCCGGTTTTTATAGACCCGGGCAATATCTACGGCAAAATCCCTCCAGAGGTCACCGATCATGGTGATTTCTTTGGAAAGCTCGTTTAACTGGTCATTCTTCAGGATAACCGCAGCCTCTTGTAAAAATGCTCCATAGATAAACCGGAATCCGCCGCCGCCGGTACCGATTTCTTCCTGCATCCGGATCAGTTGTCCCAGATAGTGATTGGTAGTTTTCGTACCTTTTTTGGCTGCCCATTTCGGAATGCTTTTCGCGACCCATCTCATGGCTTTTACGCCGATGATCGGAACGGGAGCCAGCATATTTTTGCAGGTATCTTTAATTCCTTTTTTAATGGCTTCTTCCAGATTCACGTTTTCCGGGATATAGGTAGGGTAGTACATGTGTCCTTTCGGCGGAAGCGCACCTTTGGCATATCTTACTTTTTCGAGTTCGGCTTCGGTAAGGGTAGTGGTGTAATCCATCACCGGATCGCTGATCAGGAATTTTCCGTCTTCCTTACCATATACCACAAGATTGTGGGCATTGAAATGAAATTTATATTCTTCCGGAAAATACGTCAGGTTAAAAACACCTACCTGCAGACCTGTGGGGATATTGTTTTCCAGGTTTTTTTCCAATGCTTTCTGAGCTTCATCCGGATTGGAGAATTTCAGTCTTTTAATTTTAATTCCCAGTCTTTTTGCGGCTTTGCTGAAGATCGCGCCGGGCATCGGACGGTAGCTGAATCCGGGTGCGAAATTTACTTTTAAAAAAGGGAGGTATACAAAGAATAATCCCGAACCGATCCCGAAGATCATCGGTTCGCTGAGTTTCAACCCTTTGTTTAATAATAAATTGGAGGCAACACCGTTCTCGCAATGTGCAGTCTGGTGGTGTTCAAAATTAAGTTTCATTCTTAGCTTGATATTACAGAACCTGCAAGGTTCCTTTATTTTCCGTTGAAATTTTTGAGTTCATCTGTTGAAATCCCGAAGGCATCGGCATATTTTTTCAGGACAGATTCGCTTAGTGTTTTGAATATTTTTGGTTTGCCATGTCTTTTTACACGCCACTGCCACATCCCCACATAAGCTGCCAGAACCTGAAGGTCCATTTTATTTAATTCCATAAAATAGACGATCGGGCTGACCATGTTGTTGGCTACGTTCTGCCTGGCTTCTTCAATCCTTTCGTTGATCAAGGCTAAAGATTCGTCCAAAGCAGCTTTTTTGGCCTCCCAGCCGATGCTGTTTGCCGTAGTGTAATTGTTATTTTCATCCGTTACATACAGTACCTCTGTCATGTTGGCGGATTGTAAGTTGCTCTCATCCTGTGGAAGATCTTGCTTTTTCACTCAAAGATTTTGTTAAATTATGGTTCAAATCAATTCGCTAAGATAATAAAAATGCGGAACATAGGATCATCGTGGTTTTGCGGGAATTGATTTAAAACCATAAAAATAGGCTGTTTGAAACTTTTCAGACAGCCTATTTTGGTATTTCAATTTTTTTATGATGCTATCTCCTGAATAAACAGATTGATTTCACAGCGGATCAGCAATTCGTCTTCCAGAAAGGTTTCGCAGAAAATATGGCAGATGTTTTCAAATTGCGAGATCAGCGAGGCTCTGGAAATTATCGTGCTTCCTGCTTTCGGCAGTGAAAAGATCTCTATTTTTTTAATATTGGTAATAAAGCCGATTACTTTGGTATCGGCTTCAGGGTTTTCAAAGAAACTCTGTCCTAAAATGGACGAACAGGTCTGCGCTGAATTTTCAATCAGTCCGGCTTCCACAAATACGCCTTTATCAACAAAAATATTGTCTTCTTTTATGGTAAAGGAAGTAATCACTTTTTCTTTGGTAAGTTCCAGAATGTAATCCGTCATCAGCATTGGTTCGCGATGCGGTAAAAAATTGTGGATGTTAATGATGTTTTCTTCCTTGATTTCCATAGTATTACATGATAACGGTTTTCATTTGGGATCTTGCGATCACCTCATCTTTAAGCGTTGTTACCACATCTACCAGCGTTACCCCCATCATTTCGTTGATGATGGAAATTTCGGATTTCAGCCGGTCTCCGGTTTTAGGCAATGCCATGGCTTCAAATGTTTTAATCGCACCGATGTATCCTGTGGGAGCCTCTTTCCCCAGCAAATAAAATTTATATCCGGTATGCAGCGCAACACTCTGTGCCTGGTGCTCCACCAGGCCCGAAGCCTGAAAAATTCCGTCCAGAACAAAAATGTTTTCCTCTCTGATCTCAAAGCCTGACACCAGATGTGATTCAGAGTATTCGGCAATGCTGTCGACCATAACGAAAGGAAACCTTTGCGGGATTAGGCTTTCTACAAATTGCGGATCGGAAGTGGGGAGTCTGTTTTCCATTAGCAAACCGTTAACAGCGCACAAGAATAAGAGAATCTTCCGCTTTCAGGAACGCACAGCAGTACTTTTTCCCCTTTTTTCAGTCTTCCTGAATTCATCAGCTGCTCAAGAGCAATAAAGATGGAGCCTGCACCGATGTTACCAACTTCTGAAAGATTGTAAAACCATTTTTCCCAAGGGAAATCCAGTCCTACATTGGCGAATTCCTCTTTTAAGCCTTCTTTGAAATAGCCTGAAGAGATATGGGCCAATACATGATCTACGGTATCAGGATCTAGGTTATGTTTATCAAATGATGCCCTTAAACTTTGGGCTCCTTTTACCAGGATGTATTTATCTAAAATTTTAGTATCCTGCTTTAAAGCAAAGATCGATTGCTTCAGCCATTCGTCGGACGGGTAATCGGCCCATGATTTAAGGCTGCCGTCTTCCTGCTTTTCGGTTCCTGCATACATACAGGCTTCGATTTCATGAGCATAAGAGTAAAAATCAATAAATTCGATCTTCAAAGATACTTCATCTTCTCTCGGCTGTCCTTCCAGAAGGAAAGCTCCGGCACCGTCGGAAAGCATCCATCTTAAAAATTCTCTTTTGAAGGCAATGATCGGCCTTTCTTCCAGCAGCGCTAAGTTTTCCGCTTCATGGTTGAATTTATCTGCTGTCATCCATGCCGACATTCTCTCGGAACCTACACAAACCGCATTTTTGTGAACGCCTGCCTTTACGGAAAGAAAACCGTAGTTCAGGGCATTCATCCCGGAGTTGCAGAGTCCGGATGCCGTGTTGACGGCTAAAGATTTATTAATATCAAGCTCCCCATGGATCATGGAAGCGTGGGAAGGCTGGATCTGATCGGGGGAAGAAGTTCCCACTGAAAGCAGCTCCATGTCTTCTTTTTTAAATTTATCGTCAAAAAGACCCTTCACCGCGTTCGCTGCAATCTGTGCATTGGTGTGGGTAGGGTTTCCTTCTTTATCTAAAGCATAATATCTTGTCGTGATCTTGTTGTTTCTCAGGATAATTGCTTTAGCTTTTGAAGGGGCGCCGTTTATATAACCGAGATACGTTTCCATTTCATCATTAGAAACCGGTTCATTGGGTAGATATGTAAATGCTTTTGTTATAAATACGTCGTTCATTCTATTTTAAATTAATTCCTTGTAAATATTCTCTCTGTTTTTTTCTTTTAAACCAGAAGATTGGTGTTGTCAGTAAGTGTAAAACCAATACAACAGGCGAAATAATCCATATCGCAGCCATCAAATATACCTTAAAGAATTTAATGAGCAATGGACGTTTCTCTTTTTTCTTTATGATAAGGTTGGACCATACCGTGAAAATTTTGTTACCTACTTTTTCCACCCGTACCAGAAATGCCCGGATTTCCACGGCTCCGTTTTTTATCAGGTCGGGTTGTAAGGTTTCCATGGTATTTTCCGAAAGGTGTTTTTCGATGATCTTTCCGTACTTTCCTGAGCCTGCGATTTCCTGGTCCGAAACACCTGCGGCAGGAAGCATCCCGGATTTTTCCTTCTTCCCGGTCGTCATCCAGCGGAGGATGGTGAGTACGCTGGTGTAATTGTCGTGGCGGTCTACCAAAGCGATGTTGCCTACCAGTTTTGCATTCAGATTCTTTAAGTAAACTTTCAGCTTTTCCTGGGAAAGCATCCACATATTTCTTGTTCCGGAAACCGTTACTACCGGTGTATCCTTTAAAATACCTTCTGCATATCCGCTTTTCAGGAATGAAATGATCGGGATGGAAGGCGTTAAATACCAGACCTGATACCCGAAAAGCACCAGATCGAATTTCTTATTCAGTACCTCTTCCGGCGGAGGAATGATTTCGCTGGGGATCTGGAGGTACGATTCCGGAAACGTATTGAAAAATACATCACTGCTCCACGGGAAAGGGAAGTCCTTCTTCAGTTGTATGTTGTAGTAGGTGACTTCATATTCTCCGTTCTTATCCTCAAACGGGCGGGCGACATTCTTCATAATATCCTCCAGCTGTCCCGACTGAGTATAATAGATGACGAGTATATTTTTTTTCATAGTTCTCTTATCAGTTACAAAAATATGGTTTTCGGATGTATTATTCGAGACTAAATATTTTTAATGTCTCAGATCCGAACTTTGAGCTGTAATCCGCATGGTTAAATGAATCACTTTTAACATTCATAAAAATGATGGTCTCCGGAAGCTCCAGCAAGGTACTAATATCAAAGCTTCTATCGGAAATCAGAAGGATATCTATTTTTTTGTTGATTTCCTCCATCTTATTGATGTAAGTGATCTTTCTCTTTTTGACCAGATACGTCTGTTCGGCAATTCTCCTCTTCTCTTCATTTTTAATAAAGCTGAAAATCCTCCGACTGGCCTGTTGCAGGGTCAGCAGAATATCTTTCTGTCCGAAATCGTCCGCTATATGTAAAATGTGGGCATCTTTCGGAATATGTTTGTTCAGCTCATAGTAAACGGATTTATTTCTGTTGAAATCGTCCTTCACCGCCTGCACGACTTCATTATCTTTATATAAATAGGCTAAAAATAATTTTTTCTTAAAATAATTTTCATCTTCCAGTTCGTTTCTGAACGCGGCAAACCGTTCCCTGAAAAAGGCATTGATCTTTTTCGCCCGTTCGGAATACGTATTTCCAAAGCTTTCGTCCTCTTTCCGGATCCTGTCGCCGACTTTTACGGTAATCGTTCCGTCGTAGATAATGAAATCTCCTTTTGGCTGAACTTCGGAATTCCCGTGGATGTACACCGGAACAATATCCAGCCCAAATTCTTCTGCAATATAAAAAGCTCCTTTGTGAAACCTCTTGATATCGTTGGTGTACGACCGTTCCGCTTCGGGGAAGACGATCAGCGAATAGCCCTGATCCACTTTTTCCTTCAGCTGCCGCATTCCCTTTTCGATGCCCTGGGAAACCGGGTAAAAGCCCAATGCCCGCACGATTTTCCCGAAAACCGGAGAGTTGTACACCCAGTCGTTTACCAGGAAAATAATTTTATGGGTCGTCATGGCCATCGTCAGGGTATCCAGGAATGAGGTATGATTAGCAATCAGTACCGCCGGCCTGCTGAAATCTTCATTCGGGTTTTTAATGAACTTTTTCTTTACAAATGGATTAGTATAAAGGACAGAAGTTAAAAACTTAGCGATAATTAATTTAATAAAGTTTAAAGTTCTGCCTTTTGACCTTTTCACGAAAATACTTCCGATGACCGAAAAAAACAGTCCGCCCAATCCGTAATAAATGAATGACAGTGCCGAATTGAGGAACAACCTGAAGGTAATCGGGGAAAGCCCTTTTTTCGCCCGGTTGGTAATGAGCAGCCGGAACCAGAAAGGGTATAAAGTCGAGGTAATGATGATCACGGAAAACATTCCGATCAGAGCAACCAGTGCCAGTGAATGAAGGGCCGGGTGTTTGGCAAAGATCAGGGAACCGATGGAGAGGATGGTAGTGAAAACTGCCAGGATAATGGAAGTCCTGTAAGTCGGAAGTTCGTTTTTCCCTGTCGTGTGTTCCTTCTGCATGGCCTGAGTCAGGAAGATACTGAAGTCATCTCCCACACCAAACACCAATGTACAGACCACGGTGCTGAAAATATTTAATTCAAGTCCCAGAAAATAGAGAATTCCGGCCGTAACGATTCCTGTTAAGACAATCGGGAACATAGTGAGAACTGTCAGCTCAAAATTCCTGAAAAAAACGATGATCGTTAGAATGATCGCTAAAAGAGAGTAATTGATCAGGGTATTAAAGTCTCTTTTCAGCAATCCCAGAAAGTTTTCATTCATCTGCTGCCGGTCGATGGCCAGCGCGTCATGTTTCTTTTCGACATCTTTTATAAAAGCATCCCTTTTGTTTTCGTCCACTTTCACCACGTTTGAAACGGTATAAAACCCGTTTTCATGGTTCAGGAATTCCGGGATCTGCAGGGCTTTTATCTTTTCATAATCCTTCAGGCTCAGTGTTGTATAATCTTTGTTTAAATTTTCCGCAAACCCGTCGAATGCCGAGCTGTTGAATCCGAACTGATTCCCGTATTTAACCAGTTGGGAAACCGTCTGGTCTTTCTTATCAGGACTCCAGAATTTCTTCCATGCTTCGATCTTTTTCTGCTGGTCTTTTTGAGACAAGACTACGTTTCCAATTGAATTGTAGCTGAGAATTTTGCCCTCTTTCTTTTCTTTTTCTAAAAACCGGCTCAGTTCGGAGTTTCTGGTCAGTGCTTCGTTTTCAGAATCTCCGTAAGAAATGGTGTAAATGGATTTTGACGTGATGTCCGACAGTTTCTGAAGTTTGGCCTCGCTGATCTTCAGATCTTTCGGTATGTAATTTAAGTCGCTGATATCTTCATTGAAACCGACTTTCCGGAATCCGAAAATACAGGCAATGATGATTACGGAGCAGATGATAATTAAAGGTTTGTTCTTTTCATACGGATAAGACCCGATCTTATCAATAAAATTGGTGTTGATGTGTTCTCCTTTTTCCTTCGGTTTATAAAGTTGGGGGACAATAATTAAAGCCGTAACGGACGATAAAATAACGGTAATCGCTGCAAAAAGCCCTAAGTCCTTCAGCGCTTCCGAACGTACGAAAACCAGGCACAGAAATGAGACCGCGGTTGTCGCACTGCTTAAAATAATAGGCTGTGTGATTTCCTTGTACAGCTCCTCAATATTATTGTTGTGCTTGTAATGTGTAAGAATGTGCAGAGCATAATCAATTGTAATTCCGATAAGGATGGCGCCGACGCTTAATGAAATAGCGGAAATTTTATCTTTGATAAAATACAAGATCAGTAAAGCCAGAAGCACAGAGAAAACGGTTGGCAGAAAGACAATGATCGGCGTGAAAAAATTCCGGAAATAATACATAAGGAGAATCAGAAGTACCGTCATGGAAATCATTACCGTATTCTGGATGTCTTTTTTGATCTGCTGGGCATTGGCCACCGCAATTACCGGCGAACCGAAATAGCTGATCTCGGTTTTTCCTTTAAACTGTGTATTTAGCTTGTCCTTTATTTCATTAAGCTGATCAATAAAGGCTTCGTTGTTTTTGGTGTCGTTGCTTTTGTTTTTAGGGTTGATGAACAACAGCAGGTTTTTGCCGTCTTTAGTAACGATGTAGCTGTCTTCCAGCTTGAAATCTTTGCTGATATTTAATGCATTGAGCTTTTTAATGCCTAAAAAAGTAATGCCGAGCGGATCTTTTTTAATAAATTCTTTTGTCACAAGGCTCGTAGGAGAAGCCAGGGAAACATAATTGCTTTCCACCTGTCTGGCAATGCTGTCTTTCTGCAGTTTCCTTTCTATTTCACGGTAATCGTTTTCATTTAAGAATAGAGGCAGATTCTGATTGACGAAATCAAAGGTCTCCGAAATCTCATTGTCATTTACCTTTCCCTGAACGGAACCGATATATTTGTGCAGAGGCTCTGTTTTTTTCAGGAAAGAATCGGCTGTTTCCGAAAGCTGGAAGTTTTCTTCCTTCGATGTCTTTTCAATGATGACAATGATCTTGTCTGAAAAATTAAGCTGCTTCAGAACTTTGGCTGTAAGGTCCGATTTTTCACTTTTGGGAATGATCTGGTTGATGTCTTCTTCAAAATTAATTTTTGAAGCGAAAAATCCGCATAGAACAGCAATACCGATGGCAAAAAGCACGGATAAGAGCCTGTTTCTAGAGATCAGATAATATAAAAAGATAAAAAACCGGTGCATGGTATCGTAAAATCAAGTTTGCAAATTTAAATTTTTCGCGATGAGTTCAAAATGTTTTAACAATAAGTTTTATTTGAAAATCAATAAAATATTTAGTCGACTTGAAAAAAAAATCTACTTTTGCAAAAGTTCCCGACTGATGAAATACATTTTAAGACAAAATAGCTAAGTATTAAGCTTAGATTTGATATGTTTAAAATATTTGATGAAAAAATAAACGGGTTTTTATTTACCGTTGTTTTCCCTTTCCTGTTGTTCTCCATATCCTATTACGGGTTTGAGACTTCTTATGTGATAGGCATCAAATCCTGGGAAAAAGTGCCCGATTTTATGTTTTCATCAGTGTATGCATACCGTGTCATCCCGAATTACCTGAGCGTGCATGTGACGGATGCCGTAACTTACCTCGTCAATAATCCTTTTTCTTTTGCAAAAGGTTTTATCCTGAAACAGGGATCTGCGTTTTACCACAGCACTTTTCTGATCAATGTTGTGTTTTTCCTGTTAACGTCTGTCGTGCTGCGGAAAATTTTGCAGAGAAACCCTGCGGAACTCCTTTTAAATGATAAAATCAGGCAAATGGTTCATCTTCTGGCGATATTTTTTATTGTCATTATGCAGTATGTTCCTACCAACTGTGACTGTATCGCGCTGTTTTTTTATACCCTTGGGATATTTTATACGCTCAGGTATCTGGAAAAGAGAAAATCAGCCGATCTAATTTTTTTAGGGATTATTATTTTCATCTCCACCTTTGTCCGGGAAACGGCCTGTCTCAATATTGCTTTTTTTTCGGCTATTTTTATTAAAACAGATGAATTGAGAAATGGAAATTTCGCTTTCGTAAAAGAGTGCCTTTTTCTGGTCGTTGCTTTTATCCTGCCTTATGTTGGACTGCGACTGTTTATTCAGCAGCAGACTTCGTTTGTAGAAGGCTTTTATATAATTAAAAATTTTACGAGCCCACATAATATTGCAGGACTCTTATTCGGAATATTAAGTGTCTGTTTCACGTATAGCTTTTCAGAAGAACCTGGAAAAACGATGATCAGGAACTACCTGTTTTTCGCCTCGCCGTATCTTATCATGATTGCTTTAGTGGGACTTTTTTGGGAAACCAGGTTATTTATGCCGCTTATCGTTACGGGATTTGTGTCGGCATCTTATCAGTTTAAAAAACATTATATCTAACGAATGCATTTATTACACCCATATTATATTATTGCGCTTATCATCATGCTGATATTCAGTTATCAGGAAGTTTTTCATGGTAAGGTCGATAAAAGAATGCTTTGGTTCCTGGGGGTCTATCTTATGATCATTGCCGGGCTTCGGGATAGTGTAGGACCTGATTACGGAAGTTATAAAGGGATTTATATTTATTCGGATACGAAAGATTATGTCACCTTTATTTTTACGGCACTTCACTTGGATCCTCCGCAGCCTATGGAGGTCGAATGGCTGTTTGTACTCATCAATAAAATTCTGCTGAACATCTTCGATGCGCCGTTTTATATGCTTACGCTCGTTGTCGCCGTGATTGCGATTTTCTTTAAGATAAAGTATATCGACGATAATTCGTTTTATCCTTTTACCGTAATGGCTATGCTTTTTATTCCGGGGTTCTTTATCGGGGAAAGCGGTCAGATAAGGCAAAACTTAGGATCTTTTATTGTGTATTTTGCCATACGGTATATTAAAGAAAGGAAATTGTGGGCTTACCTGTTGTGTATTTATCTGGCGGGAGGTATCCACACGGTATGTTACCTGTTTTTGCCGATGTACTGGCTGGTGCGTTTCCCAATGAATAAAGCGCTTATGCTGATCCTGATTATCACTTCGATATTTTTATCACCTTTTGAGGTATATCGGGCATTCGGAGGATTTTTAACCAATATTTCGGCGGATAATGCCATATCCGTAGGTTTTAACGGATACGTGGATGAAAGTGTGGAAAGGCTTAACGGAGGATTCGGTATTCCTGAAGCCCTGATGGCGATCCTTACGTTCTTCCTGTTTGTCTTCGATACCAAAATGGTTGAAAAATACCCCTATTACGAGTATCACCGGATGTATGCCGTTATCGGAATATGTTTCTTCTTTATCTTTAGAAACAATCCGATCTTCGCTTCCAGGCTTGCGGGAACATTCGTAGGATTCGGTTACATTATCATTCCGAATACCATGTATGTGGTTTCCACGAATACCAGAAGGATGATCTACCTTTTTATCTTTTCTTTTGTCATATTCAATTTTATCGTCTTTTCGAGTTTCAAGAATATTACATCAGGAAGATTTACCGCAGAACTGTATAAAAACCATTTATTGCCATAGATGGCTGATCGTATGGATGCGCCGAGGAAAGAAAGAATTTTGGTACTTGACGGGCTTAGAGGGCTCGCCATTATGCTGGTGCTGCTTTTCCACGGTTATTATATCTGGTTCGAATATTATCCTTACAAAAAACTCTATGGTGAAAATATTTTATTTAAATACGGCAGTCTGGGGGTTCAGCTGTTCTTCCTGATCTCCGGATTTGTGATCCTGATGTCGGTTGAAAGAACCGATAAGTTCTGGAAGTTTCTCAAAAACAGGTGGATCAGGCTTTTTCCGAGCATGCTCATCTGCAGCCTGATCGTGTATTGTACCGCTCATTTTTTTTATGAAAGGCCGTTTGGGATTCCTCCGCTGAAATCTATTCTTCCGGGCATCACTTTTATCAACAACAGCATTCTGGAAAAGATTTTTCATACCGATTTTCCTGTGCTGGAGCTGTCCTTTTGGTCGCTGTTTGTGGAAGTGAAGTTTTATATCATTTTCGGTGCGCTCTATTTTTTATTCAATAGAAATACAGCATTGGGCGGAATATTTTTAATTTATCTTTCTGCGCTTGTCCTACAGCTTTTGTGCTTCGGGGGTGTATTGACTGAGACTTCATGGATGAAAATTTATATCGGATCGTTTATTCACTTCGGGTGGTTTACAGCCGGTGCTCTCACATACATCTATTTTTATAACAGGGAAAAGAAATATCTCCGGATGCTTATTTTTACGACGGTTTGCTCTCTGCTGTACCTCGTAAAGTTTCAGGATGCTGTGATGCTTGTCTATCTGGTCGTGCTTTGTCTTGTTTTTTATTTCGCTTTATTTTGGAAGCGTTTTGGCGCCATTTTTTCGACTCGTTTTTTCAAATTTGTAGGCTATATCAGCTATCCGTTATACCTTCTGCATGAAAATATGCTGGTTGCGCTTATCATCAAGCTGCATCATCATTTTGCAGAGCTCCCTTATTTCCTGCTTCCGGTGCTTTCTTTTATCTTTATCGCAGGCATCGCAAGTATCGTTGCCTATTTTATAGAACCCGCTTTTCAGAGAGGGTTGAAAAAGATAATCTAAGGTTCATTAGCATCTTTATTTCTGTATACTTAAAGTCGCTGTTTCCAAAATTACCTACACCTACATCCGGCAGAACAAGCAGAGATTATTTCCTTTTTAATTTTTATTCATTATTAATTGATGTTTTAAATGGTTGATTGTGTTTGTTTTAAAGGGGTTTCTTGAATCGCCTTCATATTAATATTCGGTAAAATATTTTAGGCACATAAACAGTGTATTGAAAAATAATGTATTTTCGTAATACTTGAGTTGAAAAAATAATTTCTTCATTGATAATTGAATACTGTTAATGCTCCTTGTGTTCTTATTGCTTTATGTATTAATTATTTATAAAATAAATTGATTTTTTTTAACAAGGGTTTAAATGTTGTATTTATAAGTATACACAAAGTTTAAAGAAATGGAAAAGTCAATTAAAAATGTGGCGGCAATTTTATGCTGCCTGATTACGCATGGTATCTACGCCAAGGAGAGCGTAGGAGAAAAAAGAGCCGGTTACTTTGAAATGTCGCGAAGCGTGTATTTCAAAACCTCGGATTCGCTTAAACCTTTAATTACAGAGAAAAACCGCATTGATCTTGAAAAAAAATCTACTATTTCGAATAATAACGACTTTACAAGTGGATCTGGCAGAGCAGTCGTAGACTGGACGAAAGCACCAAACAGCTACATTTTCGATCCTTCCCAAAATAATGACGGGCTATATATCCCGGTGAGAAAAGCTTATGCCATGTGGGATCAGGATAAGCTCATGGGTGGTGCGGCCATTCCAAACGGGAAAATTACTGCCGATGTCTTATGGGAAGATGTTCATGGCCTTATACGATCCGGCGCAAATTATACACTTGAAGTGGTCGACAGCGGCGAGAATGCCAAAATTAAAATCCCTGTAAACAAAGCTAAAAAAGGAAATGCCGTAGTGGTTTTCCGGGTAGACGGACAAATTTACTGGTCATGGCATATCTGGGTGACGGATGATCCTTCTAATGGCTCTGCTTATAAAAGCTATTCTGAATTAAAAAGACAAAGGACGGATGGAGTTATTGAAGCGATACCGGATTCCGACTGGGGATGGATGGACCGTAATCTTGGTGCCATAAGTGCTTCCATCACAGCAAACGACTGGAACAGAAACGGCGGTTTACTGTATCAGTGGGGAAGAAAAGATCCTCTCCCGCCACTTGTGTACCGTGGAAACGATTTTTACGAAGTTTCAGGATCTGTCGGCAGAGTAAGACACCGCGGAGCAAAAAATTTCAACGGAGCGACAAGCTTTGATAATCTGAGAAAATTCGTTCTGCTTTCCAACGCGACGATTGCCAATAATTTAAGGCTTGCTGTAAGAAATCCTTTGAGTTTAATTTATGTAAATAAAGATGATAATTCGGGAATTGCTTATTATAACAATAACGCAAACCTGATGGTAAACTGGTTTGGAAGGATGCCGGGTCTCAGCGACAGTAAGCTTCCCGAACTTAACCTGTGGTCTGATAATTCGCAGGGAAGAATAAATACAAATTACAATGCTGATGATGCGGGAGCTCCCTACCGGAATAAATCTTCTTATGACCCATGTCCGAATGGGTGGAGAATTCCGTCGGTTCTGGTAGCCAATCTGGCTTCAGGAAGTTATGTAGACGATATCCGGGTAGACTATTCGCCCTTTGGCATACGTACCAATACACCGAAAAATGTCTTCGAATCCAATAACTACCATATAATAAAACCTACAGACTCAGGTGTGCCGAGTTTCATGACGAACTTTAAGCTTTATCCTAATTTCGGTTTTGACCTTTCCAATGCGGGAGGACAAAATATGGGGATTTTTCCTGGAACGGGTGGAGTCTCTATTCTGGCACATCAGGGGCAATATACCGATCAGCACCAAGTGGCTTTGTGGACCGCTACCATGCCGAAGTTCTTTGATGCGACTCCGGCTGTAAGTGCACGATCTCTTTTTATGATTCCTGATAAGCTACAGGCAGATGTGCCTGATCCGAACCAGCCGAATGTAAAAGGCAGATACTGGTATTTTCCGCTGGCTTCTTCCAATACATCTGATGCCAACGCATGCCGATGCATCAAAGATCCGCTGTATCTTGTAAACGATTATAACTTCCCAACCGAATATATGGTTTCTGAACCCAATTACATGGAGGGGCTTAATAATCCCAATACCTATCAGGTTGTGAAAAATACGGCTGCATTTACAGTTGATGTTCCTGTGAGCAAGGCATTTTCCGTGCAAAGCCAGCTTTTAAACAATAAAGATATCCTGAATGCGGCCAATTTTAATAATCTTAAAGCTAATGTTCTTTGGACCACAAATACCGGCCTGATTAATAATGTAGCGGTCATTAATCCTTCACCGGGTTCTCTGAGTGCCATTTCTTCTTCAAAAATCTCCGTGACCATCAATCCGAACCAGAGCGGAAATGCGGTGGTAACTTTACACAACGGAAGTATTTCAAATCCGGTATACTGGTCATGGCATATCTGGGTAACGGATACGGCTGTCGGCTCCTATAACTATACAACGGAACTTCCGGTGTCTTCCGTAACCAATTATGTGAATTATATTCCGAAAGGTGATAATGTTTTCGAGACAGAATTTATGGACCGTAACCTGGGAGCTACCGATGCATTCCCTGTTGTTGCCAATCCGTTAACGCCTACTGCTGCGGAACTGGCAAAAATAAAAGCTTCTACGGGTCTCCATTACCAGTGGGGCCGTAAAGATCCGTTTCCTGTGCTGCAGTATGCCGATGACCGGGCTTCCTACTCTGTATATTTAGGCTCGGCTGCGGCAAACGGAACGTTGAACTATACAACGCTCAGCAATGCTGCCTACAACGATATGTCCGGAAATTACATTGTTCCCTATAATACGTACACCAACTCAGCAAATGCTAATGTTTCCACAACAGATAAAGTTTCAGACAAAATTGCAAAGGTCTTATCATACTCCGTTAAAAATCCGCTGGTATTCATGATTCCAAGTACCTATGCGCCTTATAACAGTACGACACCTGTTTACACTAACGGAACCGACTGGCTGGCCAATGAGCCTAACCTGGCACCGGACCGTTGGGGAAGAGGCGGTAAAAAATCGCCATTCGATCCTTGTCCTGCGGGCTGGAGAATTCCGGATCTTACAGGGGTTGCGCCGGGCGGACAGGATTTTGGATTTACACCCTGGTATAAAAAAGATAAGGTGGTAACCACTGCATACAGTGTTATCAATGATTATTTGGGAGTAAGGGTACGAAGAAGTTCTTCCGCAAGTTATACGATCGGTTATACTTTTAATGATTCCTCTTACCGTATCGGTAATTATCCTAATTCAGGTTCCCGTGGTTCCAGAAGTGTAACGGCAAATCAGTCTGCATCAGGAACTTACAATTTTATCAATTACCAGTATCCCGGCGTATGGACGGCTGCTCTGAATTCAAACTATATCGGAAGACCAGTTAATGTACTGTTCGATGCTGCTGCTTCAGCCAACCGTATGATTGCTTTCCACGATAACAATGATCCGTATTTCGGGATGAGCTGCCGTTGCGTGAAAATTAAATATGATGCAGCCGGAAATGAAGAAGGAGTTATTCCTAAACTTCAGATTACTGCTCTGCCTGCTACGGCACCGGCTGCTCTATTAAGACCGGCCGATGTTCAGGAAATTAAAAAAGATAAGGTTTCTTTCTTCCCGAATCCTGTAAAAAACGAATTGCATATTCAGACGACGGATAGAAAAGACGGGTACTATTACCAAGTATATAATATGTCCGGGCAGTTGGTAAAATCCGGAAAGTTTGAAAACAACAAAACCGATCTTTCCAATCTTGCTACCGGAGCTTATCTTTTAAGAATTAATGATTCAAACGAAATTGTAAAGATTATTAAAGAATAAAAAAAATAATAATTCTCTGAAGAGAAATAAAACGGCAATTAAGTTAAATTCATTATTTTTGGATATTATAAATGATGAAAACAACGTAAAGCTGTTTTGTTTCTCTTTTTTTGTTCCAATTTTTCAAAACACATTATGAGGCTGAATAAAGTCGTACAGTATTTTAATATTAAAATTTTCATTTATTTTTTAATTGCGATAACGGCTGTTTACACCCTTGCTTTTACTTATTATTACAATTTTAAGGATGATGGATATATTCTTGCCGACTGGCTGATTAATTACCAGGACGGAGGCTTCAAGAGAAGGGGATTATCCGGAAGTTTCTTTTTTTTGCTGCAGGATCTGACGGGAGTAAGGCTGAATTATCTGGTGTATTGTGTTCAGTTTCTTATTATTTCCGGATTCTTCTGGCTGTATTTCAAACTGATCCGGTATAAGATCACAGATCTTCTTTACCTTTCGCTTCTGTTATCTTCCATCGGTTTTGTAGGACTTCTCAATACAGTAACATACGTTGGAAAAAAAGAATTTATTGTTTTTCTGCTTTTTACATGGTTTGTTTATCTGCTTGACCGGGATAAGCTTTCCGGGAAGAAAGAATATCTATTCTGTATTGCACTTTGTATTACTGTTTTTCTGCATGAGGTTGCCTTATTTTATATCCCTTATTTTGCCATCGCCCTATTTCTGAAAACCGGGACATTTGAATATAAAAGATATAGTAAGTATTTTCTGGCAGTTGGTATTCCGACACTTTTGATTCTGTTATTCGGTAAGAATGTAAATGAAGGAATGTCTCTGCAGATTCTTGCGGAACGGGGGGTACATCCTACTTATGGAATTTTCTACTGGAATATTAATGAAAGGGATTATATAAAACAACATAGCAGCGAATATATTTTATATCTTATCAGTCTTGCGATCACTATCCTGCATCTCTACTATTATTTAAAATTTCTAAATAACCGAAAGATTTTATCTATATTGTTAATCGGTGCTTTTCTATTTTCTCTTCCATTATTTTATTTAGCCATAGATTGGGGAAGGTGGATGTATATTCATATGATGCTCATCATTGTACTTTTCGCCCTGTTGCTGAAGAATGGGCACTCTGTTCTTTCATTTGAAAAAATTAGAATTAATAAGAAATTCTATATTACTTTATTCATCATTATTGCCTCATTGCTTTACCGGGTAGAAATGTCCGGAAAGGGCTTTACATTTGAAGGAATTCTGTACAGGATCTTCATTGCGCCGGTAGAATTGCTAAATAAAATGTGATTCAAAAAAGCTATCTGATAAAAAAACTTTACTTTTGCAAAAATTTTAGAATGTCGAAAAATTTAGTAATCGTTGAGTCACCGGCAAAAGCAAAAACTATTCAGAAGTATTTAGGAAAGGATTTTGAGGTAAAATCCAGCTTCGGTCATATCCGGGATCTGCCTAAAAAAGGAATGGGGATTGATCTGTCGACCTTTAGTCCGGATTACGAAGTTTCGGCTGATAAGAAGAAGCTGGTTACAGAACTTAAAGCTGCTGTAAAAAAAGCCGATATGGTATGGCTGGCTTCCGATGAGGACCGTGAAGGGGAAGCGATCGCCTGGCATCTGGCGGAAGAACTGAAACTGAAGCCGGAAAACAGAAAGAGAATTGTTTTCCACGAGATCACTAAAAATGCCATTCTGAAATCAATCGAAAATCCAAGGGATATTGATCAGAATTTAGTGAATGCCCAGCAGGCAAGAAGGGTGCTGGACAGGATCGTAGGTTTTGAAATGTCACCCGTGCTCTGGAAAAAAGTAAAACCGGGACTGTCTGCAGGAAGAGTACAGTCGGTGGCCGTACGGTTGATTGTTGAAAGAGAAAAGGAAATCCGTGAGTTTATCCCGAAAGCCAGCTTTAAACTGGATGGTATTTTCCTGAACCAAGCCGGGCAGGAAATTTCTGCAAAACTTAAAAAAGATTTCGACAAAGAAGAAGAGGCGGTGAAATTCCTGGAGCAGTCCAGAAGTGCAGAATTCAAAGTTTTGAATGTTGAAACCAGGCCGGGAACCCGTTCGGCATCTGCACCGTTTACTACTTCCACTTTACAGCAGGAAGCTTCCTCAAGATTAGGCTATAATGTAACCAATACCATGCGTCTGGCACAAAGGCTCTATGAGGAAGGGTACATTACCTACATGAGAACAGACTCGGTAAACCTTTCCCAGGAAGCTATCGAAGGGGCGAAAAAACAGATTGTCTCAGAATATGGCGCTGAATATTCTTCGTCGAGAAATTATACTACGAAATCTGCCTCCGCGCAGGAAGCTCACGAAGCTATCCGTCCGACAGATTTTGCTGTAAAAAGTATCGGGGATGCACAGCTAAACAGATTGTACCAGCTGATCTACAGAAGGACCCTGGCCTCTCAGATGGCTAATGCTAAAATTGAAAAAACCGTTATCGAAATCGGAAATGCAAAGCTTCCCCAACATTTTGAAGCACAGGGTGAAGTTATTATTTTTGATGGTTTCCTGAAAGCATATGGGATTGTAAAGGCGGAAGAAGAAGATGATGAAAATAACGAGAAATTACTTCCGAAAGTAAACGTAGGGGAAATTTTAGACTATAAAAAAATTACGGCCACCGAAAAATTTACTCGGCCAAGTGCCAGATATACGGAGGCCGGGCTGGTGAAAAAGCTGGAAGAACTGGGTATAGGGCGTCCGTCTACGTATGCACCGACGATCCAGACGATCCAGAACCGTGAATATGCCGATAAAAGAGAAATTGAACCGCAGACTAGGGAAGTGGTGAAAATTTCTCTTACAAAAGATAATATAAAGAAAGAAGTCCTTGAAGAGAAATTCGGAGGGGATAAAAATAAATTCGTTCCTACGGATACCGGGGAAGTGGTAAGTAATTTCCTGACCGATAATTTCAAGGAAATCCTGGATTACGGTTTTACCGCAAGAGTGGAAGAAAGCTTCGACGAAATTGCAAACGGTGACCAGAAATGGAAAGAAATGATGACAAATTTCTATTCCAAATTCCATCCGAGAATCGAAGATGTGGAAGAAAATGCAGACCGTGCCACCGGAGACCGGTTGTTGGGTGTTGATCCGAAAACCGGAAAGAATGTACACGCAAGAATCGGGAGATTCGGCGCGATGATCCAGATTGGGGAAACCGATGATGAGGAAAAACCGATTTTTGCCTCCCTGATGGCCGGGCAGAATATTGCCACCATTACTTTTGAAGAAGCTTTAGAACTGTTCAGGCTTCCTTTTGATCTTAAAGAAGTTGATGGTCAGCCTGTTTCGGTAGGAGTCGGAAGATTCGGACCTTATGTGAAATGGGGCGAGACATTCATCAGTATTCCTAAAGGGGAAGATCCGCTTTCGGTTGACCAGAAGCGTGCTGAAGAAATTATCAATGAAAAGAAAATTGCCGATGCGCCGATCGCTACGTATAAAGGCGAGCCGGTAACCAAAGGATCCGGAAGATTCGGACCGTTCATCAAGTACAAAGATATTTTCGTAAACGTCCCGAAGCGGTACGACTTTGAAAACCTTTCCCAAAGCGACATCAATGAACTGATCGATGCCAAGCTTGAAAAAGAAGCCAACCGTTACATTCAGCAATGGGAAAAAGAAAAGATCTCTATCGAAAACGGAAGATGGGGCCCGTTTGTAAAATTCGGTAAAGCCATGTTCAAGATTCCGAAAAAAGCCGATGATACCAAATACGAAGCTGATGAATTAAAAGAAGTGTCTCTGGATGAGGTGAAAAAATGGATTACCGATCAGGATCCGAAAGCGTTTGCCGAAAAGAAAAAGCCGGCTGCCAAGAAAGCGGCGGCTCCGAAAAAAACAGCGGCTGTAAAGAAAACGGCAACGACTAAAAAGACTACTGCAGCGAAAAAGAAATAGTTTTATAAAGCAAAATAATAAAAGCACAGAACGAGCGTCCGTGCTTTTACATTTACGCTAAAGGTAACGGTGTTCAATAACTTTTTGTAAGTTTGCGGAAATAATGCGAAGTATACATGGATTTCGAAGATTTTATCATTTCCCCAAGAAATTTCAGGACAGAAAGCTGGCAGATCGGTGCCAAAATCACAAAGGAGATTAAGGAAGACAGTATTGTTCTTCTCTTTATTTCGGATTACAGAGGAGCAGGAGGCGATGCGGAAGTCCAGGATTTCACAGGAATCAGGAATGAGTTTTATAAATTATCACAACTGGATTTTGAAATTCCTATTATCGATTTGGGGGACCTGGTGTCGGGAAAATCGGTACAGGATTCTCACTATATCCTGCAGGAGGTTTTATCAGTTTGTCATCGCAGAAGGGCCATCCCTGTAATTGTTGGGGGCTCCAATGATTTTTCGTTTTCGCTTTTCTCGGCGTTAAATTTATTTACGAAAAGCATCAATTACACCCAGATCAGCAATATTATTTCTCTCAAACAGGGCGAAATCATTAATGAGCATACGTTTTTAGGTAAAATTTTCGGAGCGAAAGACTTTTCCATTAAAAATTATCATCACTTAGGCTACCAGAAACATCTGAATGAGACGGATTCAGTCCGGCTGATCAAAGAGGTGGAATTTGACATTATCCGCCTGGCCGAAATGATGAACTCTACGGAGAAAACGGAACCTTTTTTCCGGAAAGCGGATCTGGTAACGGTAAACTGCGATGCTATTGAAAGCTTTGGAGAGCCCTTTTCTATGAATCCTCAGGTAAACGGGCTCAACAGAAGAGAGGTCTGCGCTTATATGAAAGAGATCGGATTAAGTGAAAATTTAAAATCCGTCGGCATCTTCAATTATAATATTTATTCTGAAAGCCAGCTGAACCATCAGCTTCTTGCCCAGATGATCTGGTATCTTATCGAAGGAATCAATATCCAGCGGTCGCATCCCAAAGAGAGGCATTATGAGGTGTTTTATGTATTGGTGGACGACAGGCAATATGCTTTCAAACGGGATACCTTCAGTAATCTTTGGTATTTCGGGGATGATGAGAATATAGAAAACTGCATTCCGTGCTCACGGAAAGATTTTGATGAAGCTAAAAAAGGCTGGCTGAATGCAAGGCTGACGAAAATGTAAGATATGACAAATACCCTTCCGAAAGTTTCCGTAATTGTCCCGGTATATAATGTCGAAAAATATCTGGCGAAATGTCTCGATTCATTAATCAGTCAGACCTATCAGAATATTGAAATCCTGGTCGTAAATGACGGGAGTACGGATAATTCTTCGCAGGTTATCCGAACATACAGCATAAAATATCCTGAAAAAATAAGATCTTTTACCAAAGAAAACGGCGGATTGAGTGATGCCAGAAATTTTGGAATCGACAGGGCAACCGGTGATTATATCGGTTTTGTAGACAGCGATGATTATGTAACGCCTGTGATGTTTGAGGAAATGGTGCATCTGGCAGAAAGACATAATGCCAAATTAGTCATTTGTAATATTCAGAAGGTGGATCAGCATGACAGGATTGTTCAGAAGCTGACACAGATTCCGAATATGCCGGAAAAAATAGATCTTGCAAAGAACTTTTCCCTATTTTCGGATCTCAGCTATTTTGCCTGCAATAAACTATTCAGGAAAGAACTGTTTAAAGAAAAGAGGTTTAAAAAGGCGGCGCATTTTGAAGATATCCAGCTCGTTCCTCAGCTTTTGCTGGAATGTGAAACGGTTGCCCAGACTCAAAATTTTCATTACCAATATTTCGAACGTACCGATTCCATTACAAAGACCCATACGGAAAGGGGTCTTGATATCTTAAAAGCGGTAAAAGAGGTAGAAGAGGTTTTTAGCAAATCCCGGTATGCTTCCCGGCGGGAAGAACTGAAAAACTTCCAGATTTTTGAAGGGGTTTATTCTTTTCTGGCGTATCTGGCTTTCGTAAAAAATGAAGAAACTTTTATGTTCATGTCTCAGCAGCTGGACTGTTTCATGAAAAAACGGGAAATAAAATTAAAAGATATATTGAGGTATAGTCGTTTTGATAAGAATTATCTGTTATCTTTGCCCCTGAAAAAAAAGATATTTTATCTGTTGTTTTTTGCAGGCCAAAAAAAACTGATAAGAAAATTAATTTAACACAAATGTAAGCACTTGAGTTTTGGTAAAAGTCGTATAAAATGGTTTTTTACAATGTCGACGAAACTTTTCTTTTTATAAAGACATAAGTGCTTAGTCAGAAAAAAGATGGAGAATTTTGAATTGTTCTTAGCTCAATCCGGTGTTCCTATTTTCTATATAAAAATAGGGCTGGGTTTTTTATTTTCGTTTTTAATTACCTATTATTCTGTTCCTACCATCATTAAGATTTCCAGAAGAAAAAACCTCATGGATGAGCCGGGGATAAGAAGTTCGCACCTCAGGAAAATCCCAAATCTCGGGGGGATTGCTATTTTTTATTCCATAGGAATCTGTACATCTATTTTTGCATATGAACTTTTCGATTTGTATAAGTTCCTTTTTGCATCACTCATTATTCTTCTGTATATCGGAGTCATGGACGATATTGTAGTGATGCGGGCCTATAAGAAGCTGGTCGCTCAAGTTATTGTATCTTCAATAGTCGTAATAGGTTCGGATATCCGGATCAGAAGCCTTTTCGGGATTTTCGGAATTTATGAAATGGATTATTTTATAAGTGTTTTTTTTAGTATTATTACTTTTATTATACTGATCAATGCTTTTAATCTTATCGACGGAATCGATGGCCTTGCTGGAGGATATTCTGTAATATGCAGTGCTCTTTTCGGGATAAGTTATTACCGGTTAGGAGAATATAATTATCCTTTGGTTGTTCTTTCGGTAATTATTATCGGGGCAGTTCTGGCATTCCTGTATTATAATTTATCCAATTACAGAACCAATAAGATTTTCATGGGAGATACGGGTTCTATGCTTTTGGGATTTCTGCTTGCTTTTACATCCATCTGTTTTATTGATATTTTTATCGACAGGGAAGTTCCTGGTGTTCCCAAATATCATCTGCAGTCTGCGCCCGTAGTAGCCGTTGCCATTCTTATTTTACCGATCATCGATACTTTAAATGTGATCATTATCAGGATCATCAACAGGAAATCGCCTTTCGACGCCGATAAAAACCATATCCATCACAAATTATTAGCGCTGAATCTTACGCACAGAAGATCCAGTTTTTATATTATCGTATATTATCTTTTTATCGTTGCAGTAGCCTATTATTTCAGACATATTAATATAAATCTTTTATTATTGGTGATCGTTTTTCTTGGTTTTTTAGGAGCCTACCTTCCGGATTTTGTTTATCTTTTAAAGAATAATAAGAAGACTATCAATTAAATCTTTACTTTTGCAAACAATTGAAAATATGATGAAGAATTATAAATATATATTCCTTTTACCTCTCTTAATAATGACCTCATGTATTACAACAAAAGATGTACAGTACATGCAGCCGAGCGAAAGCCTCGTGATCAACGAAGAAGGGCTTGTTCCTTACAATATTCCGGTATACAGGATTACAAAGAATGATATTTTAACACTTAATATTGTCACAACTCCTAAAGGAGATGCGGCACAGTTCTATTCTGCCCTGAACACCTCAGGAGGATCTGGTGGAAGTGGCGGCGTGGGAATTCCAGGTATTGGAATTGGTGGAGTCGGAGCCGGATCAGCTTCGGGTGGAGGAAATGCCAGTTTTTATTTTAACGGGCTAAAGGTGGATTCAAATGGTGATATTAACGTTTTCGGTATCGGATTTATAAAAGCAGAAGGACGCACGATTGACGAAGTAAGCAAAGAAATTCAGGATAAGGTAAACGAGAATTTCCAGGAAGGGAAATCAGAAGTACGCTTAAATACCAATGGAATTACATTCTATGTCCTGGGAGATATAGAAACAACAGGGGTAACCGGTGAAAAAGTAGTTCATAAAAATACTTTAACCATCACAGAGGCTTTGGCCATGAGCGGAGGGCTTAACAGAACGGTGGACAGAAAAAATATAATGATTCACAGAAAACTTCCGGAAGGAATTAAAATGGCGAGAATCGATCTTACACGGGAGGATGTAATGAACTCCCCTTACTATTATGTACAGAACGGTGACGAAATCTATCTGAATACAAGAGCAAAAAGCCTGAACGGTCTCGGAAAAGACCCTATTCAGACCTTAACTACCGGTGTATCGGTTATTACCACGGCGTTATCCATCTATTTACTTCTAAAAAACCTTTAATATCATGATTCCAGGAAACGACGCTAAGGCAGAGAAGGTTGATTCTCAGAAGGAAAAACATGGTTCTTTCGCCCTCTTCGATATCGAACATTTTTTAAGGAGGGTACTGAAGAATTGGTATTGGTTCGTACTAATGCTGTTTATCGGATATAGCATTTCATGGGTGTACAGTAAATATTATGCACAGAATATTTATGCTTCCAATTTATCTTTGAGTGTTTCAAACAATACATCAAGTTATTTTACCCCGAACCAGTCGATTAATTTTATCTGGGGGCAGGGAGGAAACCAGGACGGAGTATATCTTAAAAAAATGCTTTTATCCAGAACCCACAATGAATTTCTGGTTAAAGAGCTTGATCTTTTCGTAAATTACTCTACAAAAGGCATGATCAAGTCGACCTATCTGGATAAAGACGATTGTCCGATTCTTTTTCAGGTGGACAGAAAACATCTTCAGCAGGTAAATTATCCGATTACATTGGTTGTAAAAGGAGCTGGTACCTACGAAGTTGTACTGCCTGAGGAGGGACAGTCGACCAGTTTGTACAGTTATGATTTTGAGGGTTATTCATCAATCCATCCTTATGAAAGGCCAGCCAATAAAATAATAAAGGTAGGTGAATGGTATACTTCACCGAATCTGAGATTCAGACTGCTCCGTAATCCGATCGTTCCGAAAATTAAACTGGAAAATATTATTGTTAATTTAAATACGGTGAATCAGTCTGTGAACGAGATTGTTTCTACGGTAGGAATTGAATTCGATAAAGAGATTAATAGCATTATGATTATTTCTAAAAAAGGCTATAATCTCAACAGCACCGTTAGCTTTCTTAACATGTCGGTAAATCAGCTTCAGAAGAAGAGATTAGCGGATAAAATTACCGTTGATAAAAATACCGATGTTTATTTACAGGAAAATCTTAACAATATCAGGAAAAAATTGGATTCAAGTGCCAATGTCCTGAATTATATGAAGACTACGGAAAAGCTTTATGATATTAAAGACAGGGATGAAAAATCCTTAAGTCAGATCAAGGATCTTGAAGCCAGAAAAGCAGATATAGACAGTAAAATCGCTTCTCTGAATGAAATCAAAAGAAGCCTGGATGCCCAGAATTTTGAAAAAATGATCAGCACGACGGCGGCAGGTTTCCAGGATGGCCTTTTCAGTGCATCCGTAGCAGAACTAAAGGCACTTTATCTCAAAAGACGTGAGCTGGCATTAATTTATAAGCCTACTTCCGAACCGATGAAAGAGATCAACAGGCTTATTGATGATGCTAAAATGACTTCCAATACGGCTTTGAGAAATTATTATTCCGGTTATTACAACGAAATAAATAAAATTAATCAAAAAGTTACAGAAGCAAATTCAGATTTAGCGACTTACCCTGAAAAGCAGAGAAGGTATCTCGATGCGGAAAGAGGGTATAATATGATTGAGGCAACCTATAACAGCTTGCTCAGCAGGCAGAATGAAACACAAATGAGAATGGCTGCAAACCAGTCGGATATCACAGTGATTGACCCTGCCAAAAATGTAGGACAGCCGCCGATCGGTCCTAATGTAAAAGCTGCGAAAGCCGCTATTATCGGAGGTTTTCTTGTATTACCTTTATTGTTTATTCTCATTGGAGAATTGCTGGATAGTAAGATCAGAAACATCAGAGAGCTTCTTAGCGCCACCAAAATTCCTTTGTTGGGAGTAATTGGTAATAACAGCAACGAAAATATGCTTACTGTTCTGGATCAGCCGAAATCTTCTGTATCGGAAGCATTCAGGGGAATACGGGCAAATGTAAGGTTTTTATCGGGCGAAAATGGGGGAAGTAAAGTTATTCTGGTAACATCTTCCATCGGAGGAGAAGGGAAGACCTATGTATCGATTAATCTGGCATCGGTTCTTGGCTTAAGTGATAAAAAAACCATTCTTCTCGGAATGGATTTAAGAAAGCCGAAAATTTTCGGAGATTTTCAGATTGATAATAAATTTGGTATTTCCAATTATCTTACCGGCGAAGTGGAAATGAGCCAGATTATCAACAGAACGAGGATCCCAAATCTGGATGTGGCGACTTCAGGACCCATCCCGCCGAATCCTTCCGAACTCTTGATGAGCGAAAGAAATATTCAGTTTATCGAAGATCTTAAGAGCATCTATGATTTTATTATTATAGATTCTCCGCCGGTTGGTCTGGTTGCGGATTCCTATGAACTGATGAAGCATTCTGATGCGAATATCTATGTGGTACGTCATGAATATACTGAAAAATACATGCTGAAAATGATTACGGAAAGATATCATAATGGGGAGATTGATCATTTAGGACTTGTATATAATGATTATAATACCAAGCAGGGTTACGGTTACGGCTACGGTTATGGCTACGGTTACGGGTATGGTTATGGCTATTTCGATGAAGATAAAAACTATAAAGAACCTTTACTGATAAGAATTAGGAACAAAGTACAGTCAGTATTCAATAAAAAATAATACATTTAAGCCCTCAGTAATGGGGGTTTTTATATCCTGATAATTTTGATTCTATTAAAAAAAGAATAATTCAGCGAGTTTGTCGTTTACTTTATAACAAATTATGTTTTTTTGTTTATTTTTAACTATACATTAAGATTATCATTAATATAAAAAAGTTTTATATTTGCAAAAATTAAATTTTAAAATAACCATAAATCCATATTCTTTTATGAATAGAAAATTATTGTTTAGCTTCCTTGCCGCTCTAGGAACTGTGGTAAGTGTTAAAGCACAAAGAAACGAACTGGGGGTTCGTCTAGGTATGAGTAACCTAGTTGGGGATATAGGGAGATCGAATTATCTTTTACAAAAGCCATTGGATTTAAGCAGAGCATCGGATTGGGGAGTTCCGTTTTATGGTGGTATTTTATATAGATTTAATTTTAATCCTCATCAGACTGTAAGATTGGATCTTGGATATAACCAGATCCAGTTTAATGATAAGGTTGCAAAAGAAGATTACAGAAGAAACAGGAATTCATTCGGCAAAAATGATGTTTATGAAGCGAGTCTGGTTTTCGAGTACAATTTTTTCCCTGTGAATAATGAACAGAAAGGTATGGTGAGCCCGTATATCTTCGGTGGAGTAGGTGCTTTGATGTTTGATGCTCCTAAAGCGACCATCACCAACGACTTCAGAAGGGATGCTGATGGTGTTGCACAGGCACCCATTAATGAACTTGATTTCACTACGACCGCAACATACTCTACCGGTAGAAAAGTGACGGCGCATCTTCCTTTTGGAGTGGGGCTGAAATATAAATTTAATTATAACTGGGCTATTTTTGCAGAAGCTACCTTCAGATATACGCTTACAGATCAGTTGGATTACAACAAAGTCCTTAATAAAGATGTCGTAGCTACATATAACGGAGATATCCTGAGCCCCGTTACCAATGGCTCCCTTTTACAGACAGGTGCTTATTATGTAGTGTCTAAAGAAAGGGAAGCTGCCCTTATAGGACAAAGAAATATAGGAGATACCCGGTCAAAAGACTGGATGAATACCGTAAGTTTAGGACTTACTTACTCATTCGGGAGACCTCCGTGCTATTGTGATTAATATGTCGTTGATAAAAGATAAAATAGATCCTGAGAATTTACCAAAACATGTGGCAATCATCATGGATGGTAATGGGAGATGGGCAAAAACCCGTGGCGAGGAAAGAACTTTCGGCCACAGAAATGCCATTGATGCAGTAAGGAATGCCATTAATGCATGTAATGAAATACATATTCCGTACCTGACGCTGTATACCTTTTCTTCGGAAAACTGGAACCGGCCTGCTGAAGAAGTAAATACACTGATGAATTTGCTTGTGGAGACCCTGTTGCTGGAAGCTGAAGAAATTTTCACCAAAGGGCTGAAAATGCATGTGATCGGGAATCTGGAAAAACTTCCGCCGCTGGTAAAAGATCAGCTTTTACGGGTCGTGGAGCTTACAAAAGAAAACACAAAAGGCAATCTGGTGCTTGCAATCAGCTATGGTTCGCAGCATGAAATACTGAATGCCATAAAAAGCATCAGCGAAGATGTAAAAAAAGGAAAAATCGATGCCGGTGATATCGACGAAAAGCTTTTCGAAAGCTACCTTTATACCAAAGATCTTCCGCCTGTGGATCTCCTGATCCGGACCAGCGGCGAGATCAGAATCAGCAATTTCCTCCTTTGGCAGATCGCTTATGCGGAACTGCAGTTTTTAGATGTTCTGTGGCCGGACTTTACAAAAGACATTTTCTTTCAGTGTATTGTAAATTATCAAAACAAAGAAAGAAGATTCGGGATGACCGGCGAGCAAATAAAAATTCAGTAAAATTTAAGAAAAGAAAGACTACGATAAAATGAAGTTTAGACTATTACCCATCATCATGTTTGTTGCTTCTGCACATTTTTATGGACAGGTAACGCCACAGGACAGCACGAAAGTGAACAATGCTGTACATGCAGAAAACCAGGCAGGAACATACACACTGAAGGACATCGTTGTAGATGGGGTTAAAAAATATACGCCGGCTCAGATCCTGAGGTTTACAGGTTTGTCAAAAGGAGAAACGGTAGACATTCCGGGGCAGAAAATCAGTAACGCTGTAAAAAAACTTTGGGATACCCAATCTTTTTCTGAGGTGGAAGTATACGTTCAGAGTATTGAAGGCGAAACCATCATCCTTCGATTCCATCTTCAGGACCTCAAAGACCTTGGAGAAGTAAAATTTACGGGAAAAGGGATTGGTAAATCCAAAAACGAAAAACTGGCTAAAGACAACAATCTGAAGCCTGGAACCAAAATTACCCAGAACTTAATCTCAAGCCTTAAAACAAATGTCCCGAAAGACTATGTGAAAAAGGGATTTGCAGATGCTAAAATTACCATTCAGGAAAAAGTAAATGCAGGAGATCCTAATCTGGTAGACTGGACCATTAATGTAGACAAAGGCAAGAGAATTAAGATCGATCATATCGAGTTTGAAGGAAACGAAAAGGTTTCCGACAGAAAACTTAGGAACAAAGCATTCAAAGAAACGAAACAGAAAAGATTCGGGATCGGCGGTATTCTGAAATCTTCAAAATTCATCGAAGATAAATACCAGGAGGACAAGCAAAACCTGATCAATTATTACAACTCTTTAGGATACAGGGATGCTACCATTGTTTCAGATTCGGTATGGAGAAATAAAAGGAACAATTACGAGATCAATGTAAAACTGAAAGAAGGAAAACAGTATTATATCGGTGATATTACCTTCACCGGGAATACCGTATATTCTACAGATTACTTACAGAGACTTTTGGGATATAAGAAAGGGGATATTTATGATGCAGTAGGTTTCAACAAAAAAGTTGGGGAAGACGGTGGTAAGGAAGATGATTCGGATATCAAATCCGTTTACATGAACAACGGTTATCTTTTCTCCAACGTAACACCGGTTGAAAAATCTGTAGACGGAGACAGAATCAATCTTGAAATCAGAATTAACGAAGGAGAAAAAGCAACGTGGAATAAAGTGACATGGCAGGGGAACACCACGACTCATGACCATGTTATCCTGAGAGCCTTAAGAACGAAACCGGGAAATCTTTTCGCTAAAAGCGATATTAAAAGAACCTATTTCGATCTTGCCGGGATGCAGTTCTTCGATCCTCAGCAGGTAGGGCAGGACATCCAGCCGAACCAGCAGGATAACACGGTGGATATCAACTGGAAACTGGTAGAGAAAGGATCTTCACAGGTTCAGCTGCAGGCAGGTTACGGAGGGAACAGCTTCATCGGAACCCTGGGACTTACTTTCAACAACTTCTCGTTGAGAAACTTCCTGAAGTTTAAAGACTTTAAGCCGGTTCCTCAGGGAGACGGGCAAACCTTATCGCTTCAGGCACAGGCCGGACAGTATTTCCAGAACTATGGCGTTTCATTTACGGAACCATGGGTATTCGGAACAAGGCCTACCGCACTTTCGGTAAGTTTGAACAACTCAAGGGTTAAATATTCCGATATTTCCGGAAACTCCCAAAAGCTGAATATTTTCTCTGCTTCTGCTGGGTTAAACAGACAACTAAGATGGCCGGATGACTATTTCTCATTATACACAGGTCTTCAGTACCAGAAGTATGACTTTAAGAATTATCCGTTCCAGTTTGGAAATACAACCGAATATTATGGTTCGGCCAACAACTTAAGCATCAACTTAGGGCTGAGCAGAAACTCGGCAGGGATCGACCCGATCTTCCCGACAACAGGTTCCAACCTCGATTTATCGGTGAAGTTCACGCTGCCTTACTCTGCATTCAACAACAAAGATTATTCTACGTTGAGCGCTACAGAGAAGTATAAGTGGATGGAATTCTATAAGGTGAAGTTCAAGGCTGATGTTTACAACGAGATCATTGGTAAATTGGTATTGAGATCTTCTGCTGAAATGGGCTTCATGGATGGGTATAACTCTAAGCTGGGAGCACCGCCGTTTGAAAGGTTCTATGTAGGAGGTACCGGCTTATTTGGAGGTAGATATGACGGTAGGGAATTGATTCCGTTGAGAGGTTACGAAAACGCTTCTACATACGGAGGAACTTCCGAAGATATTACTCCTGCAGGAGGAGGTACTATTTACAATAGATTTACGTTAGAATTAAGATATCCGATTTCACTGAACCAGACGGCAAAAATTTACGCCCTAACGTTTGCGGAAGGAGGTAACGTTTGGAATTCTTGGGGGAACTACAATCCATTCCAGTTAAAGAGATCAGTTGGTGTAGGGGTTAGAGTATATATGGGAGCATTTGGTTTGATTGGATTTGATTTCGCTTACGGATTCGATAAAACAATTACAGGAACTGATCCTTCCGGATGGAAGACTCACTTCTTAATGAACCAATCATTATAATCCGAAACATGAAAAATTTTAAAATTGTTTTTTCATTTGTATTATTCCTGCTTTTCGGGCTAAGCAATGCACAGAAGGTAGGCGTTGTGGATACCGAATACATACTGGGCAAAATGCCTCAGTATAAAGAAGCGGAAGCAAGGCTTAATGCACAGATCGATACCTGGCAGACAGAACTGCAGAACCTGCAGGCGGAATATGAGCGTAAAAGATCTGCTTTTGAAAGTGAAAAAGTACTTTTAATTGGCGATCAGCTGAAACTCAGGGAAAAGGAAGTGATGGATTTGGATAAAAATATCAAAACCACCACCAGTTTACGTTTCGGGGCGACCGGTGAAATTAAAAAGCTGAGGGCGAACCTTGTACAGCCTTTCCAGGACCAGATCTGGGAAGCCATCAAGACCATGGCCGAAAAAAACGGTCTGGCCATAGTGCTTGACAAAACCAGCAACAACGTAATTTTTCTTCAGAAAAGATCCGATTATTCAGATAAAGTACTGGCCATCCTGCTAAAAGACAGCGAGCCAAAAGAAAAAAACAAAACAAGAAAATAAAAGTTTAACTTTTATTAAATTTACAGATCTAAAAACAAATTAAATTATTTATTTACCCATTATGAAAAAATTAAGTGTATTATTTGCAGCGGTAATGATGGTTGTATCGGTAGGTATGGCAAAAGCTCAAAAAATTGCTACTTTAGATGTTATAGGTGTTCTTAACGCAATGCCTGAAAAGAAAAAGGCTGATACTGATCTTAAAGCTTTCTTAGATACTAAACAAGCGGAAATTAAGAAAAAAGCAGATGCAGGACAGGCTAAAGTAAAGCAGTATACTGAAGAAGCACCTAAGAAAACGGCTGACGAAAACAAAGCAAGAGAAGCGGAATTGGCAAAAATGCAGGAAGAAATTCAGCAGATGAATGACAAAGCGCAAAAGGATTTCGTGGCAAAGCAGGATGCAGCATACGAGCCGATCGAGAAGAAGCTTAACGATGCGGTTTCTAAAGTAGCTAAAGCAAACGGATACGATTATATCATGGATGCAAACTCTGCAGCATTTGTTTTCAAAGGAGGACCTGATGCTACAGCGGCTGTAAAGAAAGAACTGGGTGTTCAGTAATTTTCAGAAATTAACAAACATTTATAAAATAACCATCTCTCATCGGGGTGGTTTTTTTATTTTTGCAGAATGGAAAAAGAAGTATCGACCACGGTAAAGGTCAGGTTCAGCGACTGTGATCCGATCGGACACTTAAATAATGTAAAATATCTGGATTATATGTTCAATGCCAGGGAAGATCACGTCGAAACATTTTATGGTTTTACCTATGAAGAATACACCAAACGCACCGGCTGTACCTGGATTGCCATTCAAAACGAAATTGCATACCTGAAAGAAGTACGGTATAATACTTCGGTAGTCATCAGCAGCAAAACCATCGAGGTCGGGGAACGGACGGCAAAAGTGGAGATTCTGATGAAGAGCCTGGATGAAAAAACAGTCCACGCTGTATTATGGGTAACGGTAATTTATTTCAACATCAAAACGAGAAAATCCGAAGTACATCCTGAAGATATCAAAGGGACATTCAATAAATTTTATGTAGATCTGGAGCAGAAAGACTTCCAGGCCAGGGTTAAATTTTTAAGATCACAAAACGCAAAAAATTCATAATGAAGAAAATATTAGTTATCGGAGGAAATGGGCAGTTAGGAAGCTGCATCAGGAAAATAGCATCCGAATTCGAACTTGATTATGAGTTCTCTTTTACCGATTCCCAGACTGTCGATATTACAAACGAAGATCAGGTAAACAGTTTCTTTACCGAATATAAACCGGATTACTGCATCAACGCTTCGGCATACACGGCCGTAGACCTTGCTGAAAAAGAAAACGAAAAAGCATTTGCCGTAAATGCAGATGGAGTAGGATATTTGGCGCAGGCCTGTAAAGATATCAACGCCATATTGATTCATGTTTCAACGGATTACGTTTTTGACGGTGAAACCAATCTTTGCTATTCCGAAGATGATTTTACCAATCCAATCGGTGTTTATGGCGAATCCAAATTAAAAGGCGAGGAGCTGGCTATGGAAATCAATCCGAAAACCATTATCCTCAGAACCTCTTGGCTTTACTCAGAATTCAATAAAAATTTTGTGAAGACGATGTTAAATTTATTCTCGCAAAAAGACGAATTGGGAATCGTCGGCGATCAGTTTGGCCAGCCGACCAATGCCACTGACCTTGCGGAAGCCATCATGTCTATTATAGAAACCCGGGAAAAGAAATACGGTATTTTCCACTTTTCCAATTACCCTGAAACCACCTGGTTTGAATTTGCTGAAAAAATAGCAGAATTCTCCGGATCAAAAATAAAATTGAATAAATTAACAACCGATCAATATCCGACTCCGGCCAAAAGACCGAAGAGAAGCACCATGTGCCTGGATAAAATTGAAAAGGTGTACAACGTCGAAACCAGGCACTGGGAAAACAGCCTTGAAGAATGTATTGAAATTCTTCAATCTAATAAATAAAAAAATGAAAAAAGTACTGATCGCTGCTCTTGTTTTTCTGATACAGCTTATTAATGCCCAGAATGTATACCTTACAAAAGTTGAAAAAACCCATGAGAATACAGACCGGTTTTTATATAAAATTGATGAAGTAAAAGACGCAGAATATCTGGGTGAAATCGAAGTGCAGGGTTTTTCTAAATATGATGACGAAGTCTTCGCGTTGATATATAAAAAGGCAAAAGAAATCGGAGCAAATACTTATACTTTGAAGCCTTTTGAAAATATCGACGGCACAGCGCAGGATTTTAATCCTTCAAACTACAGACTAAGCCTTTATTTTCTGCCGAAAAATAAAATGACTGAGCCGACAGGATATATGTATATTTTTGCTTCTTCCGATAAAGACCAGAAGATTGCAGTAAACAAAAAGGATTACGTTATTTCACCAAGATCATACATAATGCTGGAAACAGTTCCGGGCGAAATCTACACTGTTTCTACGAAAAAACTTTTGGGCTCTACCATTAAAATACAGCCTAAAGACAGCAGTTCCAATCAGTATTTTCAGATTTCTGCCACTAAAATTAAGTCGGACCATACCGGAGTAGGAGGGCTGAATCTGAAAAGCGGAGATATTATTGGCCTTGAATCTTCTTACGGCAACTTTCTGAGAACGATATATAAGAAACAGTAAAATTCCTGTACAATGATTGCTGGCTAAGCAATCGACATAAGTTATCTAAATAGTTTAACAGGAGAGCTAACATAAAACAATATTCCTTCTGCGTTTTATAGCCAGATATTAAACTTTTATAAATCATTAAATATATTTTACACTAAAATGATTCTAAACACAATGCATGCAAAAATAAATTTTTCCTTACTTAAACAATACGGAGCTATCGTTTTGGTTTATGTCTTCATCCTTGCAATTTTTTTGTTTAAAACAAGATTCGTGTTAGCAGATCCAAGATTGTGGTATGAAGAAGGCATTGTCTACCTGCGGGATTCGGTATTGAACGGATTTTCATCCGTATTTTCCAATCATCAGGGATATTATAGCATCATTCCAAGTGTAACCATTTATCTGAGCTCTCTTTTCAGCACAAAATATATTCCGTATTTCACGGTGTATACCTCACTATTTTTTTGGTGTTATCTTTTCTATGAGATATTTTTATATGTCAATAATAAATACAAGACAGATAATATAAGTAAAGTACTTTTCGTCCTTACTATATTTTTGATTATCGCAAGCGGCCAGGAAATACTCTTAAATACCATTACCCTTCAGTTTATAACTCCTTTTATTATTTATTTCATTATTAAAAACCATCAGGAACTTTCTGTTCCCAGGCAGGTATTAATATTGATTTGTCTTCTTAATGGGGTTATGGGATTGCTTTTTATACCCTTGCTTTATGTAAAGTATTTAAAAAAATACAAAATTCTGTTTCTGTTTATAGCCGTTGGAGTTTTATTTCATCTGTACTCGGTACTGTTTTACACATCAGATAACAGAACGACGGTGATGCAAAGACTAGTCTGGAACCTTTCCTATAAAATACAGCTGATCGAAGATAAGGATTATTTAAAATTTCTTTATAAAAACTATTATTTAATCTTTTTTGCAGCTCTGTGCTTTTATCGTAAAATGAACAGAGAAAAATTGATTACGGTAATAACCTTGTTGGGAATTACAATATTTGTAGACCTTACAAGGGTTTTACCAAACTTGGATTCAGAAAGATACAATTGTATAATAACAGGATCTTCTTTCCTAGTACTTTGTGAATTGATCAATGTGGGAATTTCTTCAAAGCTGCAATTGCCATTATTAACATTATCTTTTCTTTTGATATGTATTAAAAGTCCCCGATTATTATATTCCGATTACATCTACTGTAAAGAAGCAAGCTGGAAAAAGGAATACATAAAATACGATTCTTATTTGCCGGCTAAAATACATCCATGCGGATTAACTATCGAAAAACCTAAAAAATCAGACCAATGATATTGTTCAGTTCTATATATTTTAAGCGGAAAAGAACATTCAAACAGAGGTGTAGGAAAAAAAGTCAAACTTTTGTTTAAAAATATTGGTCTTATGAATCAGTCTTTTAGGGTTAAATATTACGTAAAGATGAAATTTAAGTTAAATAAACTTGTTTTGTGTTGTCGGGTTGCCCTATCTTTGCCGCACTGAAAACGAGAGTATATCAGTAGCGCAGAAGAGCTTTTAGATAAGCGGTATTAATGTAAAGAGAACTACTTACAAGATATGTTCTATCGATTTGAAGGCTGCGATTTTTTTTAAGAAAAGAGTTGCGGAATAAAAAAAGAAGTGTATCTTTGCAGTCCCGATAAAGGGAGCGCAGGAGTAGGATGATTTGATTGATTTGGATGTTTGGGGTTAATAAAAAAACTTTAAAATTTATTCAAAAAGATTTGGTCATTAAAAAATAAGTTATTACTTTTGCACTCGCAAATACGGAGCAACACTGACAGAGAAGGAGCTTCGGAAAAAAGCGAGAGATAAAGAAGATCATTGACATACAATATAACAACCAAGTAAGGAAAAACTAAAGCGTAAAAAAACTTTGAGTGAGTCAAGACAAACATACAATGGAGAGTTTGATCCTGGCTCAGGATGAACGCTAGCGGGAGGCCTAACACATGCAAGCTGAGCGGTAGAGATCTTTCGGGATCTTGAGAGCGGCGTACGGGTGCGGAACACGTGTGCAACCTGCCTTTATCAGAGGGATAGCCTTTCGAAAGGAAGATTAATACCTCATAATATATTAAGTGGCATCACTTGATATTGAAAACTCCGGTGGATAGAGATGGGCACGCGCAAGATTAGATAGTTGGTGAGGTAACGGCTCACCAAGTCGATGATCTTTAGGGGGCCTGAGAGGGTGATCCCCCACACTGGTACTGAGACACGGACCAGACTCCTACGGGAGGCAGCAGTGAGGAATATTGGACAATGGGTTAGCGCCTGATCCAGCCATCCCGCGTGAAGGAATAAGGTCCTATGGATTGTAAACTTCTTTTGTACAGGGATAAACCTACCCTCGTGAGGGTAGCTGAAGGTACTGTACGAATAAGCACCGGCTAACTCCGTGCCAGCAGCCGCGGTAATACGGAGGGTGCAAGCGTTATCCGGATTTATTGGGTTTAAAGGGTCCGTAGGCGGATCCGTAAGTCAGTGGTGAAATCTCACAGCTTAACTGTGAAACTGCCATTGATACTGCGGGTCTTGAGTAAGGTAGAAGTGGCTGGAATAAGTAGTGTAGCGGTGAAATGCATAGATATTACTTAGAACACCAATTGCGAAGGCAGGTCACTATGTCTTAACTGACGCTGATGGACGAAAGCGTGGGGAGCGAACAGGATTAGATACCCTGGTAGTCCACGCCGTAAACGATGCTAACTCGTTTTTGGGCTTTCGGGTTCAGAGACTAAGCGAAAGTGATAAGTTAGCCACCTGGGGAGTACGTTCGCAAGAATGAAACTCAAAGGAATTGACGGGGGCCCGCACAAGCGGTGGATTATGTGGTTTAATTCGATGATACGCGAGGAACCT
>NZ_JBHGAQ010000006.1:95000-263390 GCF_042610505.1 Chryseobacterium sp. sg2396
TAGTTGATGCCAATCCTAGGATTTGGGAGAAAGCGAATACAACGCTAAGAGAAGTTTCCAATATAGAGGAGGATCATCTGCTTAATTTCCATGACGGAATAAAGAACCGTTTCCTGAAAAAGTATATTAAGCACAGCCGTGATAAAAGCCACACCATAAGTCTGGTGCATAATTCTAAAGAAGAAGAAAGAATATGGGAAAATGATTCCAGAAAGATTGTACTGAATAATAATGTATTCGAAAAAAACAACAATACTAAAATTAAGCTTTATAAAAAACCAAGCATATTTACTTATGTCGGTAATGGTGAAGCTAAGTCTGGCAATACAGACAGCATCAAAATCCGGTTTGCAGATCAGAACCTGTATGAGATGATCTTTCTTCCAAAAAAAGCGACCGCTTCAGATATCAGTAAAATCCATACTTACCTTTCCCTGAAATACGGAATATCCCTCAGTAAAGGAAAATATATCTCTTCCGATGGCAAACTGATCTGGGATCCGGAAAAACATAAAGAATTTAAGCATAGGCCTACAGGATTAGGTAGGGATGATGGCAATGAACTTTATCAAAAGCAGTCTTCTAATCAGGAAGATGGTTTTCTTGCTATTGGAAAAGGAAATATTCTTAAAATGAATGTCGAAAATCCAAGTATTTTCGACCAGAATAATTTTGTGATATGGTCGGATGATAATAAAGCAATGGCTTTTAAAGATAAAGGAGATCTGAGGATCCTCGAAAGAAACTGGGAAATAAACTTTGTGGGTTCTACTATTCCCAAAAAAGATTATCAGGTTCGTATTGATAAAAAGAAAATCAACCCGGAGTCACTCCCTTTAGTATACTATATGTTACTGAAAAGTGCTTCAGGGGAAATTACAAAAATAGCAGGTAATGAAAACGGAGATTTTGTTTTATTTCAAAAAGTAAACTTTATCAAAGAAAATACTGAACTTCTTGAACACTTTACTTTCGCAACAGGGCCTGCTTCCAAAACAGGTGACGGACAGACAAATCCTTCCGAACTTAATCCTCTGCAAAACGACCTGATTTCTCTGAATTTTGAAGATATCAGGCTTTATCCTAATCCTGCTAAAAAAGGCCAGGAATTTACCATTACCTTTCCGGCTATGGAAAACCTGAGTATCTCTATTTATGATGGGGGAGGAAGATTGGTGAAGATGGAAAAGATCGATCATAAATCCAGATCATACCACGGTTCCTTAAATATTCAAAGTTCATATTTGGTTTCTTTAACACTTAATAATAAAGTAATCAAGACCTTCAAATTAATTGTAGATTAAAAACATAACCATGAAAATAAAATCAACAGTAAAGTTTCCTTTTACAAAGATACAAGTTCTTCTTGTGTGCTTCTTTGCCTGTATGTTTGTTTTTGCTTCCTTCAATAAAAAAGATATATTGAAAATCAGGGAGTGGAAAAAAGGATCGAAGAAAGAAAAGAATCAGCAGCCTCGTCATTATTCTGAGCTGCCCATTGGCCTTCTTTTGCCGGTAGATCCTTTGAATATAAATTCTTCTTTAGCAGCAAAGTCAAAGTCTGAGGCGCAAGATAGTCGACATCCGGATCAGGGCTTTATGTCTGCAGAAAACGATAATCCGGCAGATGATTCGTCTGGGTTTTTAGAAAAAAATACGGATAACAGTAATTATTTTTCAGCTGTTGAAAGAGAAGGTACGATTGGGGTTTTTTCTGATCGGGAAGAAGACCGTGTATCAGACAACTTCTTTACCATTAACCTGCCTAAAAAGGATAATCAAAGTTCAAAGGTATTTTTAACCTACGAATTATATGGATTGGCTTCCCATGAATCGGTTTCGAGATCAATTAATCATCATCTGTCTATAGGGGGTGAAATTATTATACCATCTGCACACTGGAGCTATCAGAAAGAAGAAATCAGTTCATCATTCCTGAAGGAAGGTATTAATACGATACTCTTCACATCACCATCTGCAGGAATAAAATATAAAATCAGAAATCTTAAAATTGTTTTTGAAAAAGACAGAAGAGAAAGTAAAGATTATCAGATTAGTTCCGTTCTTTCAGGAGATATGCTTTATATAAAAGGGATCAGCAAAAACAACAATATTAAGATTAATAATGCTGATGTATCCTGGAATCATGGTGAATTTGAAAAAGTTCTTAAACTGACTGCGGAAGAAAAAAAGTCTGGTCATTATTCTTTGATGCAAAATGGACAGATCGATTATCTGAAGATTCCTAATGATGAAAAGTCATTTAAGATCATCGGTAATAATGTATATAATTACCAAACGGTTGATATTATCAAAGAACAGGCATATAATGTACAATATGAAGATTTAAACCTTAAGATTGAAAAAGGTACTGCAGAACCGGCATTGCTTGAAATTATAAAATTAAGGGAAAAAGATCTTCCAGCCATATCAGGAGGCCTTAAAAATGTTACTCCGCATACATCGGGATATCGGTTCAGTGCCAAATCAGGAAAACTTACCCAAGAAGTTAAAATTACAATTCCATATGATGAGAGCAAGTTGGGGCTTATTTCTCCAAATGAAATTAAAGTTTTTTCATTTGACTACAAAAGAAAACAATGGAGAGCAGTTGGACCGGTAGAAGTAGACCGCAAGAGCAAAACGGTAACGTTCAAAGGTGATGGTGATGGAGATTATATTAATGGCGTTATTTCTCTACCGGAATCTCCACAGCTGAATTCTTTTACCCCAACTTCAATAAGCGGGTTGAAAGCTGCTAATCCTCTGGGAGCCCCCCTGATGCAGGTTCCTGCAGCAAGCCAGACCGGGGACGCTAATATCAATTATCCGCTGGTGCTGCCCGGTGGTGTTGCAGGAATGCAGCCTTCGTTATCCGTTACTTACAGCAGTGCTTCCGGAAATGGCTGGATGGGAGAAGGATGGAATATCGGAGGCTTATCTTCCATATCGGTGGACCCCCGATGGGGAACCCCGACGTTTACAGCAGGACAGGAAACCGAACTATATTCATTGGATGGGGAAATGCTGATGTATCCGGACGGATACCTTCCTCATAGACATAATAAAGTGAACCCTGACGGAACATTCGATACGGCACGGCAGGTAAGAAACGGATCCGGCCCTAAAACTTTTTATCTGAGAAAAAATCATGATTTTACCAGAATTGAAAGATTTGGGACGGGCCCTTCTGATTACAGATGGATAATAACCGCCACTAATGGTACGAAAACATATTACGGAGGAGATCAGTCAACTTTCGTTCCTAATGCAGTGCTGAAAAACAATGACGGAAATATTATCCAGTGGGGGATATGGAAGGCAGAAGATGTGCATGGAAATAATATCATTTACGAATATAAAAATCAAGCACTATATAATTTTACTGGAAATGATCAGAACCTTAATGCGGGATGGATATTTCATATCGACAAAATTTATTATTCAGGAAGAAATGGACAAAATGGCCCCTATGTGATAACCTTTTTTAATGATACGCAAAGGGCCGATAAACAAATCAATACGAAAGGTGTTCTCAAAAGAATCGAACCTTACCTACTGACCAAAATAAATATTGATTATAAGAGTGGGAGTAATCCGGCGCAAAATATACGTTCTTACAGTTTTACATATACTCCCGGAATATTTCAGAAAAGTGTACTCAGTAAAATGCAAATGCAGATTTCCGGGGGTAAACAATCATTCGATTATAATTTTGAATATTATGACAATGGTACCGTATTTGGGACACCTACCAATATTGTAACTCCCGGTACCGATGCATTCTCTGATGTAGTAAGTTCCATAACAACACCTTCTAAAGTCAGTGCAGATAATAATTTTGAATGGGGATGGTCTTTGCGTACCGGAGGTGGTCTGGCATTACTTCGGCCACAACTGGGCGGTGTTAAAAACTTTATGCTTTCCCTTTTTGGTGGTGCTTCTTATCCCAGAATGAAAAGAGGACAGGAGCTTGTAGATTTTAACGGAGATGGAATAGCAGATATTTTATACCGCAAACGTAATGGAGACAATGGTATAAAATTAATTCCCGGAAGTATTGATAATAATGGCCAGCTGGTGTTTAACAGTGCCTATCAGTCAGTAGGCAATCTGAATAGCAACTTTACCCATTCAAAGGGAACAACCTGGAATTTCGGTGGCAGTGTCGGATTCAACTGGTTTAAAATGGGATTTGAATTTTCTTATGTGAATTCTGAAAGTGAAAATGAGACGCCTATCTATATGATGGATGCTAATTCCGATGGATTACCGGATGTTATCAAAGATGATAAAGTCTGGTTTAACAGAAAAAATGGCAATTCTCAGGAGATGGTTATCACAAGTGATCTTACTGAAAATATGATCATCACAGATAATGCAGTTCAGCCTTACACAGAACCGGAAGAACCGGATGATATTGATCCGGTAAAACCCAAAAATGATGTGGTGAAGGTATGGATCGCTCCTAAAAACGGATTTATTCAGATCGCAGACAGAATAGGGATTGCTCCCAATCAGGACAATACGGCCAAGGCAGTCTATTCGATAGAAATTAAAAACCCTAACGATGCTTCCAAAAACTGCCGGCTGTTCTTAACGGAACTTAACGGAACGGCAAACCAGAGTGTTTCTGTACGATATTACAACAGTTATCCCGGAACACCACTCGGTGTATCCAATGCATCTAGGCTATATGTGAAATCCGGTGAAAAGGTATATTTTAGGCTGCATAGAAGGGCGGGGACTAATTATATCGTCAATACCAATCCTGTGGTAGGATATACAGATAGCTCCGGAAGCTCGCTGCCTGATGAGTTTTTAGAAGAACAGGATGGTTACATGCCTAATTACACCAATTATGATGATAAGTTTTTCCTGAATAACCTTACAAAGTCATTTAAGTTTGCAGAACCGGCCAATATACATATTACGATTCCGGAGTTTACCATCCCGACATTATCCGACAGGGTAAAATATTCTATCGTCCTTATTAAAGAGGATGCCAGTGTCGCGCAAAACCAGCAAACTGTTCAAAATGTCATTTATGAAGAAACAGTGGGACCTTCACCTGGTCAGCCGGTAACAGTGTCGGCTGTAAACATGAGCTATTCCATACCTGCATTGAGCGATCCGGACGAATCCTGGCATCTGAAATTTCTCGTACAAACAGATTCCCATATTAACAAAGAGATCGAATGGAATGACATTATAGTAGAAGGCTATCCCAATGCTTCTTATAAGCATTACGCTGTTGCGCAATATCCGTCTTATCATATCAGAAATCTGAAAAATAAGTTTGATGTTTCCACGCTGAATAACGTACCAGCCGGGAATGATCAATATAGCATCTCTATCAATAAAAGTTTTAGTTTCAGCCCTTCCGTTCCGGGTAGATTCATGTATATCATTAAGAAGAAGGGTGAATTCCTGGATAAAAGAATCGTAGAAATATCCAACGGCAGTCTTAAAGAATATACGATCGATTATAATCTTATCAACGGATTAGACCCCATCTCATTCTATTCCGGAGATCCTACAGCACAACCTATGGATGATTCGGAAAAACTGAATATCCTGGTATATTGCGATACCAATAAAGACAGGCTTGCTTACGAAGCGCTTAAATTACAGCTGAACAACAATATATTCGGTATTTACAATCAGACTGGCAGTAATCTTCTGAATTATACTACAGAAACCTCTGTTAATACAGGAGAATACAATGGAGTAACTGCCGTTTATCACAATTGGGGTCAGTTTCTTTATAATGAAGCCAGGGATATTGTTCCCGGTCCGGGAAGCACGAATCAGCAACCGCCGCTTATTCCCGGTTGTGAGCCCCGTAAGGAAAATGACTGTATTATTGTCCCTACAGGACCCAGTGGAAGTAGCGCACCGGCGTATACGCTCAACCCAAATACTCCCAAAGACCAGTATGGAGCATTGATCAACGATCAGACACTTGAAAATCCATTTCAGTTTAATCTGAATTTCTCCGGCTGTTCAGGAAATACCAACTCCCAGCAATACGGAGAATGTATAGGAGATCAGCTGGCCAATGATTTCCAAAACAATTATGCAAACAATCAGGTATTTGGTGCAGCATCTCCTTTTACACCTTTAAATCCTTATAAGGATAGGGATATCCGTGAACATAAATGGTTGAATCAGATATTTAAAGAACAGTATTCTAAGAAAGGCAGTTTCAGGGATGATGAAACACCAACTTCTCCATTTATAGACAGCGATACAGATGAAGATGATATTGAAGTGGCCAACAACCCTAATACCAGAATGTTTGCGATTTCTAAAAAACAAAAAAGTAAATCAAAAACAAAAAATGCAGGGATTGGCTTTGGACTTAATTTCAGCAATTCTATCTCAGAACTCAGAAACATAGGAAATATCCAGACCCAGGACTTTTTCGATGTCAATGGAGATAGTTATCCTGATATGCTTTATCGTGGTCAGTCGCAGCAAACAGGGATTTTAGGAGGGCTAAAAGGAGCACAGAGCGGTATTGAAGGAACCGATAAAGTGATTACCAGAACCGAAGATTTCATGAATTCAAAATCCAAGTCATTTGGTCCGTCAGGAAGCAAATCGGTAGGAAGGCAAACCAACAACAGCGATAGCAATGCAACCGGAGATACTTCAGTTTCATGGTCTATGAGTATCGGTTCATCCAATTATCCGAATTCATCTAATAAAACAACAGAATATTGGATGGACATCAATGGCGATGGCCTTCCGGATAAGATTGAAGGTAATAATTACAAGCTCAACTTCGGAACGGGATTAGTTAACGGGAGCATTGCAGGGTCGACGGGAACTTTTGCAGGATTTGAGCAGCAGGTTTCCAAACCCGTAAATTCCTCATCTTTTGGAATCGGTGGCGGTATTAATGGGGTGATCGATGCCGTACAGGGTGTTGAATTGGGCATTGCCGTTTCCGGAGGAGTCGGTGGCGGTTCTTCTACGGCTACTTCCAAACGATCCTTCCTGGATGTGAATGGTGATGGCCTTGTCGATATTGTTCAGGTTGATGAAAATAATGGACAGACCAATGTAAAATATAATTTAGGAAACCGGTTCGGCAATCCTGAAAGCTTAAATGCCAACCTTGCAGAAGAAACGAAGACACACAGTGGATACGCAAACCTGAATGGAGGGTTTTATATAAATATCCCGGCAATTACTATTTTTGGCATTACGCTTCTTTACCTGAAACCTTTCGGAGCTGATCTCACAGCGAATGTAGGATTATCTGTATCTGAAATCAATAAGGGACTGAGAGACGTTAATGGTGATGGTTTCCCTGATCTGGTGGTTAATACCAACAGCGGATTAAAGATCTATTATTCGCAGCTTGGTACGACCAATAAACTTAAAAAAGTCTCTTATGCTGAATCCTTTCTCGGAGATCCTCCTAAGAATATTGGAACTGCTTTTACCATTAGCTATAAATTCTCCAAACCATCTTATAACGACCCTCGTGCAAAGCTTGTCATGTCGGAAGTGGTAATGCCGAATCCGGATGCGTTCTCCGGAACCTATACGCAGAATACCAGTGGTAAAGATATGATTGCACGGTATGAGTATGAAAATTCGCGATATGACAGAAGAGAGCGGGAAAATTATGGCTTTGCGAGAGTGAAAACATATGAAATGTCCGATAATTCCAATATTTACCGGACTACGGTACAGAACTTTTATAACCAGAATTATTTTATCCATGGCCTGTTAAAATCGGTAGAAACCTATGGCGGAAACGGAACATCCAATCTTCTTTCTGCTGCGGTAAATAATTATAAACTTTATAAGTTCAATCAGGCTGTTAGTGAGTTGATAGCCCTGCCTGCCGCTGATTTTGAGACCTACGATGTAGGCGGTACGGAAGGTCGTAGAATGGCCCGCGTACTGCTGTCGGGTAATACGAAAACCACCTATGAAAACGGGAATTCGGTTTCCGTGCAAAGCCAGCTTTCTTACAACAACAGGGGCCAGCTTACCAGATACGATTACAGCAGTCCGTCTGCAACGTACAACAGTGTTATATCATACCACACAAACCTCAGCAATAATATATTAAATAAACCGAGTACCATTACGGTTTATCCCGGAACCGGAGCTTCCAATCCGTTGCGGAAACGTGCTACCGAGATTACCGATCTCAATACCGGGGATATTTCCAGGTTTAAAGTATGGCTCAGTCCTACGGAAACGGCCGATACGGATCTTACCTACGATCCTTTTGGAAATATAAAAACCGTAAAATATCCGCCGAATGAATTTACTGAACGTTCGGAACTTGAATATTTTTATGATCAGACGGGCAAATATGTTATCCAGGTGAAAGATCCTGTTTTCAATCTGTCATCCTATGCTGTTTATAATCCTTTGATGGATACGGTTACAGAATATACTGATGTTTCCGGAAACAAGATGGGATATACTTATGACGGGTATGGCAGGCCTCTTTCGATCATTGCCCCTAATGACTGGGCTACGCAATCAAACACGATTGGCTACCAATATTACACCACTCCTGTAACTTTAACCAACGGTAACAAGGTATATCTTTTCACTGCAAAAACAAAGCACCTGGATCCTTTACACCCGAATAATGATATCGAGACGATTTCTTTTGCCGATATTAAAGGGGAGGTAATACAGGTAAAAAAGGATATTGAGATCGATGATATAGAAAAAATGTCGGTTTCAGGAAGAGCGGTTGATGACAATTTGGGCAGGACGATTCTTCAGTATCACCCGGTATTTGAGAATAAGGATGCAGCCCTCAACAATAAACTTAGCCTTACTCTTGCCCAATATTATACTTCTGCAGTTTACGATTATAAAGACCGTAACGTGTCTTTTATCGATGAGGCAGGAAATTCGTTTGATAAAAAATTTTTTATCGAGAGCAACCGGTATAAAACGGAAACTACCCAGATGCAGAATGCCTCAGACCAGATCAGGACGGAAGTCCTGGCCAATGCCGAAGGCAAAACGGTAGAAACAAGGAATTATCTGCCGGGGCAGGTGCTTACTGCGCTGTTCTCTTATAACCAGGTAGGAGAAATCCTGAAAGTCGTTGATCCTGAAGGCATGGAAAATAATTTCGGTTACGATATGGGCGGTCGGAGAATATTCCAGAACCATCCGGACCGCGGGCAGACCCGTTACAGCTACAGCAAGGCAGACCAGCTCACTCATGTATTGAATAATAATCTCAATAATAACGGAGGAACACCGATTCATTACATCTATAACTATAACCGGTTAATGGATATTAAATTACCTGATATTCCTTCGGGCGGAAACCCTGCCAATGTATCCTATACATACGGGAACTCAGGAAACGGAGCAGGAAGGATTATACAGAAGCAGGACGGTACGGGAACTTCCTATTACCAATACGGAAAAATGGGAGAAATCACAAATGAATACCGTTCCATATACGGATTCTATATGCCGGGGCTTAGCTTCAGCACGTCTTACCAGTATGACAGCTGGAACAGGATACAGGAAATTTTATATCCCGATAATGAATTGGTTCGGTATCGGTATGACCTGGGAGGTAATCTGGAACACATCGAAAGCAATTTGGGCGAATATGTAAAAAATATTCAGTATGACGAATATGAACAGCGCAAGAAAATTGTTTTTGGGAACGATACTTCATCCACGTTTACTTATGAACCGGGTAAAAGAAGACTGAAAAATCACCTCCTGGAATCGCCGGTAGCTTCCCCGCTGCTGAATGGCACGTATAGCTATGATTATGCAAGCAACATTACGGGCATAGAAAATATAAGCCCGACAACCGCTACCGGCTTCGGGGGGAATTATGGAATGGGCTACCAATATGATGTGCTGAATCGACTTATCAGATCCACAGGAAATGCAGAGCCGGGAAGGAAGGAAGGAATGCCACCTACTCCTGTTACAGGAAGTATAGCTTCTTTGTATGAAACCAGGTTATCCTATAACAAAACCAGCGGTATAGAAAACAAATGGCAGCATCATGAGCAGGACGGGGTTATCAATATGAACAATACCTATGATAATACCTATTCTTATATTCCGGGTACCCATATGGTAAACTATATTGCAGCCGCTTCAGGAAATGATGAATTTTTTAATTATGATGCAAATGGCAATGTAATACAATATACCAATGTAGATAAAAGCGTTCTTGATTATTTCTTCTGGGATGAGCAGGATAGGCTTAGGGCTGTAAAAAGAGATGTTCAGGGAATGTTTCAGTATTATGTATATGATGATAAAGGGGAACGAACGATTAAAGCTAACCTGACCAATGATTCAGAGTTATATCAGAATGGAGAAATGGTGGATAACGGCTTAATGTTCGATAGTTTCAAAGTGTATCCCAATCCGTATGTGGTTTACTCTTCCGATGGCATGCTGACCAAGCATTATTTTGCCGGAGACCAGCGCATTGCCAGCAGGTTGACCGATGCCGGCGGTATGTTCTACACCCGCCAGGCCAATTCCAGAGAGAAAGCGCCTGATACGGAAGCTGACTTTAAAAATTACCTGCAAAAGGCAGGATATGAAGTCAGCAATATAGAAAAAGAATTTGCCAAAGGTCCTGGTTCTTCAGGTGGAGTATATTATCTCCATGGCGATCATTTGGGTACCGCCACGTATGTAACGAATGAATACGCGGAACCTACGCAGTTTTTCTTAAATTTACCATTCGGGGAAACGATGGTGGAGCAGCAGGAACCGACCGCCTATGTAAACCCTTATAAGTTCAATGCGAAAGAGCTGGACAGCGAAACCGGTCTTTATTATTATGGGGCCAGGTATTATAATCCTAGATTGAGTATCTGGTACGGAGTGGATCCGCTGGCGGTGTATAATCCTTTAATTGAAACCCAGTTTTATGGCGATGGCCAGCATAATGGAGGAGTGTATAATTGGGGTAATTTAAATCCTTATATTTATACCTATCAGAATCCTGTAAGATATATTGATCCGAATGGAAAACAGTCATTCACGTGGGCACTTGAAGGTTCTAAAGGCATTAGAATTTTAGGAACTGGAGGGCTTATGAGTGTAGGTGGGTTTGTAAGTGGTCTTGCAGCTGGTGTTGTAGCAGGAATTGGAGTTTCAGCATATTTAAGCCAAAAACAACAAAAAACTTTTCAATTGAAAAGAGCCCATGAGTTTAATAGTTTGTCCAAAGAACAACAAGATGCAGCAATTTTAAAAGAAAGCTTTCCAGCTAATAAAAAAGAAAATTTAATTGCTAGAGATTTTCCGGCAGCAATACAACAGAAAATAACAATTTTAAACTCTGATGGGGAAAAGAGAATTTTTGAACCTAGTCCGAAACATGGATCAACTAATAATGGTAGAGCAAATAAGGAGCCTACAAATCCTCAAGAATCCTTAGATAATTCATATCAACTTTCACCTAATACAGAAAGGAGGATTGGATATGATCCAGATGCTAATGAATTTAATGTTTTTGACCAAACTCACCCTGGAAAAAATGTTTACCATGGGCATTCTCGAAACTGGAATGAACTATCTCAAGAAATGAAAAATGTATTGATTAAAAATAAGGTAGTTAATCACAAAGGCAAGCCATTGCCTCCTAAAAAAAATTAATGTAATGATGGAGTACAAAAATTATAATTATGCTAATAAATCTGATGTGACAAAGATGTTGGCGAATAATCAAAATGTTATAGAAGCTATCATTGGGGCTATAAATGGTATAGACGATCAAAAATGGTTGGAAGAAATGTGTATTAGATATATATCTAATGATGACTTTGGGATTGCTAGAACTGCAATTTATGGAATAGGAGACATTGCAAGAATATATAGAAAACTATTATACAAAGAAGAAGTACAAAAACAATTTAGCAAAGTTACAGATGAAAAGCTAAAATTTGTGATTAAAGAAGTAAATAATGATTTAGAGATATTTTTAAAAAGAATCTGAAAGAACTAATTATAAGCTAGTTTTTAGTAAATGTAATTTTAATGGGATAGACCATGAATAAAATGGTTTAATAGATTAAATATATTATCTGAATACAGATTATTGGTTGCAGTTATTTACCAACAACTATGTGTTTATACCTAAGTTTTTAATTACCATAAGAAGCAGTGATAGAACAGTAGGAACCGACCGCCTATGTAAACCCTTATAAGTTCAATGCAAAGGAGCTGGACAGCGAAACCGGTCTTTATTATTACGGAGCTAGGTATTATAATCCTAGATTAAGTACCTGGTATGGGGTTGATCCGCTGGCTGTGTATAATCCGGTAATGGAAAATCAGTTCTATGGAGATGGAGATCATAATGGTGGAATATATAATTGGGGAAATCTTAATCCGTATATCTATTGTTATCAAAGTCCAATTAATTATATTGATCCAAACGGAAAGCAGACAGGGGCATGGGAAATACCACTTGGATATTATATTTTTGGAGCTGTTGTAAGTGGAATAGCAGCTTACAAAATATCAGAAGCAGCTAAAGAGGTTAAATTTTCAAGACCTGTAGAACGCCCTGTATATAATGAAACAATTCCATCTAAGAGCCCTAAAATAACAAGGGAGCAAATTTTCAGGGATAAAGAAGAATCTTTAAGATCAGAAACTTATCCTGCAGCAGAAAAGGATAATTTAATTGTTAGAGATTTGCCAGCAGCTGTACAGCAAAAGATTATAATTTTAAACTCTAATAATGCAAAATTTGGAAATGCTAAACAAAGAGATATTAATAAAAAATTAGCAGAAATTGATGCAGGTAAAGGAGATGGACATCCTTATGCAAATGATGGTAGGGACAATTCCGGAATATTGCCTAAAAAAGGTAAAAGTGGAGATATTAATTATACAACATATGACCTTTATAAACCACCAACTCAGGAGCAAAGAAAGAATGGAGCAACCAGAGATAAAACTAGAATTGTAACAGGAAGTGATGGAAGTGCGTATATTACCAATCAACATTACCAAAAGGGATCATTTAAAAAAATTAGATAATGGAAAAAGAAGAATTATATGAACTAAAATATGTTTTAGCTAGTTATATCTATCCTAGATTGAAAGCTCTTAAAGATATGGTAGATGATAAAAAGGCAGTAACTATACCAAACTTTAAGAATGAAGAATACTTTGAAAATAAAAAAGTAAGTTTTGATTTAATGTCTGAATTTTGGAGTAAGAAACTTGAAGAAATGATTTTTCCATTTCAATATTATAGCTTTACAGAAAGCTTTGAAGATATGGATGAAGAAGTTCTTAAAGAAAAGATTAAAAAAGGGTTAGAGACTTTTGCAAAATATTATAATGATTTATGGATATAATTTTTCTTAAAAAAATTATAAATTTAAATTAGAATTGGTCCAATAGCATGGTTTATAATGTATTAACATAACACCTATTAATTTTAAAAATAAAGAAGCTCCAGTTTCGAAAGCCAACTAGCCAAGAATATCCGAGAAACAATAGATTTAAAGGAAAATATTAATGATATTAATTGAGTTGCAGAAATGGATAGAAGCTCAATCCGATGGTGATTGGGAACATGAGCACAGTATTAAAATGGAAACAATTGATAATCCTGGATGGAATATATCGATACCGATTTTTAGAACGTCATTAGAAGGATATATCTACGAAGATAAAACTTACCATGACGAAATGGATTGGTATGAGATTTTATCAGATGGAAATTATTTTACATCTAATTGTTCTTTAAATAGAATTGACTACGTTTTAAGTTTTTTCTTAAATGATTTTTTTAAAAAGTCAAATAGAACAAATGTGTTCTACAGTGTATTCTATAGATATGTACGTGAAAATTCATTAGAATTATTTTTACCATTAGAGGCATATTTAATAGACTATAAAACATTCATTATAAATTCAATAGAACCAGATTTTATATAAAATATTAAAGTAAAAAATATTGAAGATTTTGAATTGTTTAAAAAGGATGAGGAGAGAGGGCTTATAAATGCAGTTAGCCATGTGATTAACAAAAAAGTTAACTGTAAATTAGAAATGTTATTTGATTATCCAGCATTAGTAGTATGTGATTTAGTATTTTAAATCATGACATAGTTAATATGATATAATCAGAATATTATTTTCTAAAAATACAAAGAGATTGTTTTATTTGTAGACAATCTCTTTGTATAATTTTTTTTATCACATTACTTTATAAGCGACTAACCCATGGCCAGTAGGTTGACTGATGCCGGCGGCATGTTCTACATCTGTGAGGCCATTTCCAAAGAATACGAAAGCAGACTTTAAAAATTACCTGTAAAAAGCAGGATACGAGATTTGTATATAGAGATGAAATTTGCCAAAAGTTCTGGTTCCTCTAGTGGAGTATATTATCTCCACGGCGATCATCTGGGTACTGCCACGTATATAACAAACGAATATGCTGAACCTACACAGTTTTTCTTAAATTTACCATTCGGGGAAAAGATGGAGCAGCAGCAGGAACCGACCGCCTATGTAAACCCTTATAAGTTCAATGCAAAGGAGCTTGACAGCGAAACCGGTCAAACCGGTCTTTATTATTACGGGGCGAGGTACTATAATCCTAGATCGAGTATTTGGTATGGTGTTGACCCACTTGCAGTGTACAATCCTGTAATGGAAACCGAGTTCTACGGTGATGGGCAACACAATGGTGGAGTATATAACTTAGGAAACCTTAATCCCTATATCTATTGTTATCAGAATCCTATTCGATATATTGATCCGAATGGAAAACAAGTTGATAAAGTAATTGATGGGTTAGAAAAGATGTGGAATGCTGTAAATCCTTGGGCTGCAACTGAAAGCACCGCTGATGGTTTAAGAGTAAGATCCTCACATGAGAGATTTAGTGAGTTTCAAAGTGGTACAGTACAAGCGGCAAAAGGCGCTGCTACCAAGGAAGTTGGTCATGCTCTTTTGGATGTTGGAGGATTATTACCTGTTGTAGGAGAGCCATTAGACGGAGCTAACGCTGTGTGGTATGCATCTGAAGGTGATTATCTAAATGCAGGTTTATCTGTAGCAGCAGGTTATGCTGCAACTGGAACCAAGATTACCGTTAAATCATTGGTTAAAACAGATAGTAAGATTTTGAAATTAGCGAGAGAAGCTTTTGAGGGAAATGAACTACTTTCTAAAGAAGCCACTGAATTGGTTAAACAAGCAATGGATGGCAATTTTAATTCTGGTAAAGGTGCGAAAGATATTGGAAACGGTATCTTTGAGCTTAGAGGGCATAAGCAAGGAGCTAGAGTTTATTATAGAATGAAAGGACAGGTTATGGAAATTTTAGGATACTTTAATAAAACTAATCAACAAAAAGTAATAGACGCAATAAAGAAAAAGCATGCAAAATAATACTATAGAAGAATACAATTTCTACGTTTTCTTTCCAGGAGGTTATAAAAATAGAGTTTCTGATGTAATTAAAGACATTATAGATATTTTTGTTATGAAGAAAAATGACAGGGAAAAAGTTTATCTAGGCACTCTCTATACAAACTCTATGGTGAATGATATTTTTCAATCGGGTGAACTATTTATAGCTGAAAGAAATATGATTATTGTTAAAGATTTAAATAGAAGCACAATTTATAAAGCAATAGAAAAAATTATAGATGATCAATATTTAGATAAAATTTTATCCTATGATGAGTATGTAAATATTTTTGAGACAAAAGACATACGATATGATTTACTGTAGTAAAAAATAAACAATAATAAAAACTTGATTTACTATCTTATTAAATAGTTTGATATTTTTTATTAAAAATAAGGGTGAGATTACAAAGCATATAAAATAGATTCTAACAACATTAAGGTTTATGCATTCTACGGAAAATAGTACTCTGTTACAAATCAGTATGGAAGAGCGTTAGAAAACTATAATATTGCTTTGTCTCAAAATCCAAAAGAATATTCATTATATAGTAAAAGAGCTGGAGCAAAGGCAATGCTGGGAATGTTTTCCGAAGCAATTGTTGATGCTGAAATAGCTGTTAAAAATACACCAGCAGATTATATGTTTATCTTAATAGAGGATATATAAAGATGAGTATGGATAAGTATGCGGAAGCGATAGATGATTTTACTAAATCAATAAATATTAAGCCTAGCCATAAAGGTTATGGAAATAGAGGGACATCATATGCTTTATTAAAAAAGTATGATTTAGCCTTGAATGATTTTGATCAATCATTGAAATATAATGCTGATGATGGGTTAGCAAATATTCGTTCTACAGGTAGCTCATTAAGAGTAGTTAATTATGCTTCATCAAGTACTAATAGCACTAAAGAAGATAGTAAGAGAACCATAACTAATTTTCAAAAAGCACATCCTAAAGGATAGGTAATATTGATTGAGCACAGTGGAGGTGCTGATAATAATGTAGAATTATTAAAAGAAAATCCAAATATTAAGATAAATCTTCTTATCACATTAGATGCAAGAGATCCAGATAAATTTGGATGGACTGATATAAATATTCCATCAAATGCTAAAAATGCAATAAATTATTATCAAAATACAGATCCTTTAGATCTTATTAATGATAGGAAAATGGATTTTGATTCTAAAGCTAATGGTGTAAATATGCAGATTTTGCAACAGTAGATTGCTTTACAAGAAATTATATTTTTCACAGCAGGAAATAGTAGAAACAGAATGTGTTTGATGGCATCACTGCTACTTTTGCATAGGAATGCAACAAAAGTTAAAAGCTGTATTCTGAGATTGGTAAAAAAACGGCTGCCTCATCTGAAGCAGCCGATGTATTTATCAACTATATAGTATTAAAACTCTATATCCACTCCTAATTTCTCTGCCAGCAACCTGGAAATTTTTTCTTTCAAAGGTTCTATATCGATATTCTGCATCGCATCGTTGGCGAAAGCATACAGCAATAAAGCCTGTGCTTCTTTTTTGGAAATTCCCCTTGCTCTCAGGTAAAACAAAGCATCTTCGTTCAACTGGCCTACTGTACAGCCGTGAGAACATTTTACATCATCTGCGAAAATTTCCAGCTGTGGTTTGGTATCGATGGCTGCACCTTCGCTCAGCAATACATTGTTGTTCTGCTGATAGGCATTCGTTTTCTGGGCAATTTTATCCACAAAGACTTTTCCGTTGAAAACGCCGCGGGATTTTCCGTCGAAGATCCCTTTATAGTTCTGGTAACTTTCGCAGTTCGGAAAGTTGTGGTGAACCGCCGTGTGGTGGTCTACCAATTGGTCTTTACCGATAATCGTGATCCCGTTCATGAACGAATTGATGTTCGATCCGTTCTGAATGAAATCCAGGTTATTTCTTACCAGCTTACCACCGAAAGAGAACGTATTTACCGTCGTTAAACTGTCTTTTTCCTGCCTTGCGAACGTATTGTCGATCAGGTAAGACGTATCGTTATCGTTCTGCAATTTATGCCAGTCTGCTTTTGCATTCGGGTAGGTAAAAATTTCCGTTACCGAATTGGTCAGAACATACGTGCTGTCAAAATTATGGTGGCTTTCAATGATTTCCACTTTGGCACCTTCGTCAACAATTAATAAATTTCTGGTATTATAGAAGGTGTTTTCTTCCTGATTCTGAGAAATATAAAAAATATGGATCGGCTTTTCGATCACCACATTTTTAGGAACCTTCAGGAAAAAACCGTATTTGCAGTAAGCCTGATTCAGATTGGTAAATGCAGATTTATCGTAAGCGATCGTATTGAAATACCGGTCGAAAACATCCCGGTGCTTCTCATCATTCAAAGCATAATTGAAGGAAAGGAACTCAACGTTTTCAATCGAAACTTTAGACAGTTCTTTATGAAGTTTGCCGTTGACGAAAGTGATCCAATCGAAATTTTCTTCACCCAGGTGCAGCTGATCCAGTTGCTCTTTGGTAATGTTATGATTTTCTTTCGGGAAAAAGTTATAGGCTTTTTCAGTGATTTCCTTTAAGTTGGTGTATTTATATTCTTCGTCTCTTTTTGTAGGAAAACCAATGCTTTCAAATCTTTCCAGAGCTGCTTTCCGGTCTTCATCCAAAAATCGGTGACGAAGGCTTTCCAGGAATTCCTGATGGTTTTCTGTAATCTGTTCTCTTAATGCCATTACTGGTATATCTGTGGTTTGCACCATTTTTTCTTGTTTGTTTTGGCTGAATTGTTAAACCGGAAGATCAATCGTCAATCCCCGAATTTTTCTTTTTTTAATTAATTTAAAAGCCAGTCGTACCCTTTTTCTTCAAGCTCTAAAGCAAGAGATTTATCACCGGTTTTGATGATTTTCCCGTTAGCAAGAACATGAACGAAATCAGGCTGAATATAATTAAGCAATCGCTGATAGTGGGTAATCAGCAATACTGCATTTCCTTCGTTTTTGAACGCATTTACTCCGTCTGCAACAATTCTCAAAGCGTCGATGTCCAGTCCGGAATCGGTTTCATCAAGAATGGCCAGTTTCGGGTTAAGCATCATCATCTGGAATATTTCATTTCTCTTCTTTTCACCTCCGGAAAATCCTTCGTTCAGGGATCTTGAAAGGAAATCTTTTTTAATGCCCAATTTCTCGGATTTTTCACGGATCATCGCCAGCATTTCTTTGGCCGGCATTTCTCCCAATCCGTTGGCTTTTCTGTTTTCATTCATCGCCGCTTTGATGAAGTTGGTTACAGAAACCCCCGGAATTTCTACCGGATACTGGAACGAAAGGAAAATACCCTTATGTGCTCTTTCTTCAGGAGCATCTTCAATAATGTTTTCCCCCCCGAAAATAATTTCCCCTCCTGTCACTTCATAATCTTCTTTTCCGGCGATAACGGAAGAAAGGGTAGACTTACCGGCTCCGTTCGGTCCCATAATGGCATGAACTTCACCCGGCTTTATTTCAAGATTAATTCCTTTTAAAATTTCTTTGTCGCCATCTTCAATTTTGGCGTGCAAGTTTTTTATCTCTAACATATATTTTAGTTTATCGCAAGGTTAGACTTTGAGTACATCCTCTGTAACACTAAACCACCATTACAAAGGCATTAACGCCAGCGAATGAAATACTATTTTTTTATTTTTAAACATTAAGAATTTAAGCAATTTTTAATGTATTATTTTGCTTTAAGGAAATCAATAAATTGATTTTAATTAAGATGATTTAAGGTCTTTCGGTTCTTAATTTCACTAATATTAAATCATTCCGGAAGTTTAGTGAAATATTCATTTACTAAAGGAATCATCGATTTCGAAATATTATCCGTGTGAAAATTAATCAAAAGACCCTGAGGCTTTTTCAATAATTTCATATAAGTCATCAGTTGTGCCTGATGAACGGGTAATAAACTTTCAACCGTTTTGACTTCAATAATAACTGTGTCATTCACAAGTAAATCGATTTTCAGCGGAGTTTCAATTTCAATTTTTTCATAATTGATTTTGGTACTGATCTGTTGATCTACTATAAATCCTTTTTCTCCTTTTTCTTTTAATTCATATGCCAAACACGCTTCATAAACACTTTCCAACAGGCCAGGACCAAGTTCTTTATGTACTTTGATCGCGCAACCTATAATCTCATAAGAAAGCTGTGTTATTTGTGTTTTGGTCATCTTAATTTTCCTTATAAGAATTGATTTATCAATTCCTTAATTTTTACGCATCAAGAAATTAAAAAATTTTTAATTTCTTAATGTTTAAATATTTATCCTACAGATCCCTCCAGAGAAATCTCCAGCAACTTCTGGGCTTCAATGGCAAATTCCATCGGCAGTTTGTTTAAAACTTCTTTACTGAAACCGTTTACGATCAAAGCGATCGCTCTTTCCGTATCGATTCCCCTCTGGTTACAGTAGAAAATCTGGTCTTCTCCGATTTTTGAAGTGGTCGCTTCGTGTTCCAGCTGCGCCGTCGGATCTTTAATTTCGATGTAAGGGAAGGTATGCGCGCCGCACTCATTACCCATTAGCAGTGAATCACACTGGGAAAAGTTTCTTGCTCCCTTTGCGGAAGGCATCACTTTTACCAGGCCTCTGTAGGAGTTCTGTGATTTTCCGGCCGAAATCCCTTTGGATATAATCGTTGATTTCGTATTTTTTCCGATGTGGATCATCTTGGTTCCCGTATCGGCATACTGGTGATTGTTGGTTACGGCAATCGAGTAGAACTCTCCGATTGATCCGTCACCTTTTAAGATACACGAAGGATATTTCCAGGTTACGGCAGAACCGGTTTCCACCTGGGTCCATGAAATCTTGGCGTTTCTTTCGCAAAGCCCTCTTTTCGTCACAAAATTGAAGACCCCGCCTTTCCCTTCTTCATTTCCCGGATACCAGTTCTGAACGGTGGAATATTTAATTTCGGCATTATCCATAGCGATCAGTTCCACTACCGCAGCGTGAAGCTGGTTTTCGTCTCTCGATGGTGCGGTGCAGCCTTCGAGATAAGAAACGTAACTTCCTTCATCGGCAATCACCAGCGTTCTTTCAAACTGGCCTGTACCCGCCTGGTTAATACGGAAATAGGTAGAAAGTTCCATCGGGCATTTTACGCCTTTCGGGATATAACAGAAACTTCCGTCAGAAAATACCGCAGAATTCAAGGCAGCATAAAAATTATCGCCTCTCGGAACTACTTTTCCTAAGTGCTTTCTTACTAAGTCCGGGTGATTCTTGATTGCTTCGGAGATCGAGCAGAAGATGATGCCTTTCTCCATCAGGGTATCCTGGAAAGTGGTCTTTACGGAAACGGAGTCCATCACAATATCTACCGCAACACCGGAAAGCCTTTTCTGTTCTTCGATGTTGATTCCCAGTTTGGCGAAAGTTGCCAATAATTCAGGGTCTACTTCGTCCAGGCTTTCAAGCTCAGGCTTTACTTTTGGAGCGGCATAGTATCGGATAGCCTGGAAATCAGGCTTTTCGTATTTGATGTTGGCCCAGTCCGGTTCGGTCATTTTCAGCCAGATCCTGAAAGATTCCAGGCGCCATTCCGTCATCCATTCCGGTTCTTCTTTTTTGGCAGAGATCGCGCGGATGATGTCTTCGTTCAATCCGATAGGGAATTCTTCGTAATCGATTTTGGTTTCCCAGCCGAATTCGTATTTTTTATTTTCCAGATCGACTCTTAGGTCGTCTTCAGTATATTTATTCATTTAATTTTTTTAAGATTTCAGAAGTTGGTTTTCAGATATAATATTCTGTATAACTCCCAATGTCTTTATTAAAGAGAAAAACTTTCACCGCATCCGCAAGTTCTGGACGCATTGGGATTGTTAAAAACAAATCCTTTTCCGTTTAATCCTCCCGAATATTCAAGAGTGGTTCCTGCTAAATAGAGGATGGATTTTTTATCTACAACAATTTTAATGTTATTGTCTTCAAATATTTGATCAGTGTCTGTTTTTTGGTTGTCAAACTTTAAAACATATTCTAAACCAGAACATCCTCCGCTTTTTACCCCTACTCTTACAAAGTCTTCTGTAGGGTTAAAGCCTTCTTCTGTCATCAGCTGAATCGCTTTTGCCTTCGCTTGGTCTGATACTTTTATCATTGTATTTATTTAGAATGATTTAATGATGCAAAAATACGAACTAATTTCCGCAATCTCAAATCGAAGATGTCTATTTTAATGATTCTGTTCTTTATACATCTTCTTTTTATTTCAGGTTAATGTTAAAAGTCCATAAAATTCCTGCCGAAACTCGTTATCATCCAGATTTGGTTTAACTTTGAAATACATTTTTCATCTATAAAGAAAATAAGCAGTGAAACAAAAATTACTTGGTTTTTTGGGAATGTTTTTAACGGTTTTTTCTTATGCGCAGACGACGAGATATATCTACGAAACATCTGTAAATCCGGATTCGATCAATCTGGTAAGTATGAAGACGGAACGTACTTTTCTGGATGTGAAAGGAGGCAGGTCATTGTTCATCAGCGAAAGTAAACTGATTAAAGATTCTCTATTCGCTTCTTTTAAACCGGAAGAAAAAGAAATCCGGAAAAAAGAGGAAAAAGATTTTTCCAAACCGGGAAACCGGAAACATTTTGAGCCTACTTTCTTTGAATATTTTATTATCAAAAACATTCCGGAACAAAAAGTGTCTTACTATGATAAAGTGGGAGGAAAACAAATTTATTATATAGAAGACAGGCCTGCAAAATGGGAAATAACCAATGAGACCGAAAAGCAGAATGGATATCAGGCTCAGAAAGCACAGGCAAATTTCGGAGGAAGGATCTGGACTGCCTGGTTTACGAAAGATATTGCTGTTTCCGACGGGCCCTACAAATTTTCGGGATTGCCGGGACTGATTGTGAAGCTGGAAGACGATAAAGGAGATTATAAGTTTGATTTGGTTAAAAAAGTGATCCTTAAAAACGCATTTGAAGAACCTGTACACTCTGATGCAAAACAGAGCACAAAAGCTGACTTTCATAGTGATAAAGCTTCGCTGGAACTGGAATTGATGAGGAACAGAAAATCCATGGCAGGAAACAATGGAGCCGGAATGGAGAATGCTGGAAATGGCGGAAGACTTGGTGGGGGAATGGGAGGAATGAACGGCGGCATGGGCGGAATGCAGGGTGGCGGTCATCGCGGCGGCAGAGGAATGCGTGGCGGCGGAATGGATGGCGGAAACAATAATTTGCCTGTGCAGAGTTCAGGAAGCATGGATATGCCTTTTGACATGGGAAATCAGAATCCGATAGAATTAAAATAAGATAAAATATAATATAAATGAAAAAATTAGCACTCATTGCTTTTGCGTTATTCATGCAGACAGCCTTTGCACAGGTGAACAGATTCGTGTATCAGGTTACCATGAAACCGGATGCATCTAATAAAGGCGATGTTAAAACAGAAAATGCCTATCTGGATATTTCTCCGGAAAAATCGGTATTCTATTCCGAAAACAGGATCAAGCGGGATTCCGTGATGAAAGCCACTTTCCAGAGCGGGGGTGCGAGAAGCTTCAACAGAGAGCAGATGGAAGGCCTGAGGTCAAACATCAATTACTCCATTGAAAAAGATAAGAAAAGCCAGAAAATTACCTTTAAAGACAGGATCGGAAGAGATGTCTATACTTATGAGGAAGACCGTCCGCTCAACTGGAAAATACTGTCGGAAACGACCAAAATCGGCGATTATAAAGTTCAGAAAGCTGAAACGGAATTCGGTGGTAGAAAATGGACGGCCTGGTTTACCACAGATCTGCCTTATCAGGATGGTCCGTACAAATTCGGAGGACTTCCGGGGCTTATTGTAAAAGCAGAAGATGATAAAGGCGACTACTCTTTCGATTTAATGAAAAATTATAAAATTGATGATTTTCCCGCGATGAACCAGTTTGGAAATACCATTAAAGTAAAGAGAGGAGATTACGTAAAACAGCAGAAGAAATTTCTCGAAGATCCGATGTCTTTCATGACGCAGGGTGGCGGTACACAGATAAGAATCGGCGGTGATGGTGGTCCCCGTGGCGGTGGTGGCGGTAATCCTCCGGCTGATTTCAGAAAGAGAATGGAGGAGAGGGTAAAAGATGAAGCGAAGAAAAACAGCAACCCGATAGAATTGCAGTAACATAAAAAACCTGAAGGAATTAATCTTCAGGTTTTTAATTTCTATAGATAGACAAATTATTTCAAAAGCTGATTAAAGGTATCGCCCTGCTTAATATCTCCGGTATTATACCCTTTCATAAACCATTCTTTTCGTTGCGCTGATGATCCATGGGTAAAGCTCTCCTGATTTACATACCCCTGAGACCTTCTCTGGATATTGTCGTCTCCTACAGCTTCCGCCGCTTCAATCGCCGACTGGATGTCTCCCGGTTCCAGAATATGCTCTCTGCTGTCGGTCTGTTTTGCCCATACCCCCGCGTAAAAATCTGCCTGAAGCTCTGTCGCTACTGAAACCCGATTCATTTCAGCTTCGGAATATCTGCCGCTTCTTCTCAGTTCATCTACCTTTTGTGTAGTCCCCAATAAAGTTTGAACGTGATGTCCCATTTCATGGGCCATAACATAAGCAATCGAAAATTCGGTAACTTTTGCTCCGAAACGCGATTCAAGCTCCTTAAAGAAACTCATGTCCATGTATACCGACTGGTCTGCCGGACAATAAAATGGCCCCATGGCAGATTGTGCTACACCACAGCCCGACTGAGTTGTATCTTCAAAAAGAATTACTTTTGCCGGCTTGTACTGCATGCCGTTTTCTGCAAAAATTTTAGTCCAGGTTTCTTCGTTTTCGGCAGTTACCATCTTTACAAATTCACGGATTTTCAGCTCATTCTGGCTCAGTTCACGCTGTTCGGTTCTGGCTGCGCCGGAACCTGCACCTGAAGAAAGAATGGAAGAGGGATCTCCTCCTAAGAAAAATATAATAGCAGCAATAATCAGTGTTCCCAGCCCGCCGCCTACAACGGCTCCGCCGCCAAGCCCGCGCCTGTCTTCCACATTATCGCTCCTGTCGTCAGTCCATCTCATAGTTTAATTTTTTTATAGGTTAAATTTAAAATTATTATCTTACTAAATAATTACTTTTGTGAAAAATTATGCCAAAGTGAGAAGAATTAAACAAATCTCTTTAATCATCCTTTTAGCAGGCGTTTTCTCCTGCAACGAAAAAGAATACAAGGAAGACGAAGTCAGCAGCATCGATAAAAAAGCTTCGATCGAAACGGAACTTTCAGTAGAGCATATCGATACGGCCGATGTGTTGGTCACCCGGCACAAAATCTGGAAGGATAAAAAGCTTTTTAAAGAAATTATAAAAAGAGATACGATCCCAGGTCTGGGCGATACACTGATGGAATCTGAAGATAAAGAGGGGGTTATTCATAAAGACCATACGAAAAAGGATTACGAATTTTATATCACGGTACAATAATGAAAAAATCGGGTTCTGTAAAATTGCTTTTCGTAACGGGAATCCTTGCGGCCTGTTCGCAGGAAAAACCCAAAGAGGATTGGAAGAATGAGAAAAAGGTCTACATGAGATCGGATACCACGGCATCCTATTCCAGGACGCATGGCTTTATGCCGGGCTTTTTCTGGTATCACGCGTTCCGGCCATACGGAGCTTACAGCAACGGAGGCTATCATAGAACAGGCTATTACAGCGACGCCATCAGTTCAAAATCGAATATCGGCAGAAGTTCTTACAAAGGAAGTGTAATCAGAGGCGGACTGGGAAGGAGCGGATTCAGGGCATCATCGTAATTATGAAAAGAACAGCATCACCATTCCGGAAAAACTGGGAAGAAAAGCTTGAAGCCTTAGGCTTCGGCTACCATTCCCTGGAAGGGCTTTACTGGGACGAAAGCCATTATTATGAGCTCTCCATGCAGGAGATCGATACGATTGAAAAAGCAACGGCCGAACTGTGGCAGATGTGCCTCGAAGCGGTGGACTATATCATTGAAAAAAACCTTTGGCACCGTTTCAGCATTCCCGAATGGTTTAGAAATTATATCGTCACCGGTTGGGAAGAAGACCATCCTTCAATATACGGAAGATTCGATTTCGGTTTTGACGGGAAAAACCTGAAGCTGCTTGAATTCAATGCGGATACGCCGACTTCGCTGTATGAAGCCTCCGTAATCCAATGGTACTGGCTGCAGGAAATGTTTCCGGAAAAAGACCAGTTCAATTCCATTCATGAAAAGCTGGTGGACTACTGGAAATATCTTACCAAATATATGAATCCGCATTATATCTATTTCGCTTCCCTTACGAATATCGAAGATGTGACGAATGTGGAATACCTTCGCGACTGTGCAACACAGGCGGGCTTCGAGACAGAATTTATTCCCATTCAGGATATTGGCTGGGCGGAAGAAATTAAGGAATTTATTGCCGGTGACGGTTCCATTATGGATTATATTTTCAAGCTGTACCCTTACGAATGGATTTTGGAAGACGGCTTCGGCGAGAAACTGGTCGAAAACGGATTTCGTTCCCAATGGATCGAGCCGGCCTGGAAGATACTTCTTTCTTCAAAAGCTATTTTACCCGTACTTTGGGAAATGTATCCGGATCATCCGTGTCTGCTGCCTGCTTATTTTGAGCAGAAAGACTTAAAAGATTTCGCTAAAAAACCGATTTATTCCAGGGAAGGTGCCAACATCACTTTATACAAGAATGGTAAGACTGCAGAAGAGAATTCAGGAGCCTATGGCAAAGAGGGCTTTATTTACCAGCAGTTATTTGATCTTCCAGACCTCGATGGGAATTATCCCGTGATCGGAAGCTGGGTAATCGGTCAGGAACCTGCCGGCATCGGCATCAGGGAAAGTGTTCACCTGATTACCAATAACCAGAGCCGTTTTGTTCCGCATCTGATCAGCGGTTGAGCATGTCCTTTTTCAGCCAGTAGGAAGTGGATTGGTAAGCGGAAATCGTGGCGTTTACCAGCTGCTTGTTCTGATCTTTTTCTTTTAGCGGATTTTCGTCAAAATAAAGGTTGAATTCAGAAGAAAGATTGTTTTTCTGCTGAACCAAAGAATATTGTTTCACTTTCCGTACCGGGGAAATGATGGTTAAATGATTATCCTTGATAAGACCCAAATCTTGGTAGGTTGCCACATAGGCCTTTGGCTGAAATTCTTTCGTGAAGACATCCTGGCCAAGGAATTTCGACTGATAATTAAAGTTCAAGAGGCCGAAAAGGGTCGGCATAACGTCGATCTGCGACATGGTTTGGGTAAACTTCTGAGGGTGGATAAAACCTTCAGAGAAAATCATCGCCGGAATACGGTATTTATCCATCGGAAGTTCCGTATCGCCTGCGCTGGAAGCGCAATGGTCGGCAATGACCACAAATACGGTATTTTTGTACCAGCTCTGTTTTTTTGCCATTTCAAAGAATTTTCTAAGGGCATAATCCGTATATTTTACGCCTCCTTCACGGGATTTGGCATCGCCGGGAATATCGATCTTTCCGTTCGGATAAGTGAAAGGGCGATGGTTGGAAACCGTCATCCAATGGTTGAAGAACGGCTTTCCGGATTTCGCTTCCGCATTCATTGTGCTGATGGCTTTTTTGGCCATGTCTTCATCGGCTACGCCCCATACATTGGCAAAGGTGATTTCTTCCGGGGTAAAGTTGTTCCGGTCTACGATGTCATAGCCGTTCCCTTTATAGAAATCCTCCATATTGTCGAAATAGCTGTAGCCGCCGTATAGAAATTTTACATCATAGCCTTTTGACTTAAAGACGTTGCCTGTAGTAAATTTATTTTTGTTATTTTCTCTTTTGATAATGCTTTCCCCGGCCGTTGGCGGAATGCAGAGCGTTAATGCCTCAAGTCCGCGGACTGTTCTGTTTCCGGTAGCATAAAGATTGGTAAACATCAATGATTTATCGGCCAGGCTATCCAGGAACGGGGTGATTTTCTGAGTATTCCCATAATGCGCCAGGAAATCCGCAGATAAGCTTTCAATGGAGATGAGCACCACATTTTTCTTCAGCTCCGGACCGGCAGCAATAATATTTCGTTTTAACGCAGGGGGCGCAAACTGGCTTAAAAAGTTCTTTTCTGCCTGCTGCTGATTGATTTCAGGGTAAAACTGGAAATAATCGAGTTCGTTGTGGGTAAACGCCCAGTAAAATTTCGGAAGTCCGTTCGCCTGGATTTCTTCCCCGAAAACATTATCACCTTTGATTTTTGTCGTAAAGCTCAATCCCAAGATGCTGATTCCGCAGAGAACCAAATAAGCGCCTATTAGAAGAGCCTTTTGCTTCAGATTGGGAAGTTCGGAAAGTTCGTTTTTTGTTTTCCGGTATATGAACACGGTGATTGTAAGGGTTACCGCAGCAATAACCAGGAATAAAGGGACTACGGGATAGCTTTCCATAATATTGCCGATAACTTCGTTGGTGTAGATGAGGTAATCTACGGCAATAAAGTTATATCTGAGACCAAATTCATTGTAAAAGAAATATTCGCTTACAGCGTTGAAAACAATCGATAAAACATAAATGAAAAGCGTGATAAAATACAGACTGTTTCTTATCTGACGACGTTTTGCCGGAAGGAAAAGCATCAGCGCAAAAAAGATGATCTTAATGCCGATGAAAGCCAACGCTATTTCCGCAACAGATCCTCCGTATTGTTTAAATATATTATTGGGAATAAGAAGAATATACAGAAACAACAGAACGAGGATGCCTAAAATGATCTGTCCGTATGGCTTCTGGTATTTTGAGTTGGATAGAAATAAAAAATACAGGGCCAGGAACGGGCAGATTAAAATAAAAACCAGCACGTCATTCAATACTCCGGTCAGCAGGATTTTCAGAATTTCAAAAATACCGAAACTTGCCGTTGTAATCGGATGGTATAAAAAAATAATTCTCGTAATAAGGGAGATCGTAAGGTATAGAGCCCCCAAATAGAGGAAAGGTCTGATTTTTTGAAGGAACATCTTTGTGAGCAGAATATTAATTTTTACAAAAATAAGTATTGGCTATTATCCTTTACCATAATTCCGTAAAATATGATAAAAATTAGAAACTTTATAAATGGTTAAAAAAACATTAAAAAATTAATATTATAACAGCTTAATTTTCATTCTTTTTTGTGGTATTTGCAAACAGGAAAGGACTATTTTTTATAGTCCTCAATATTTTGATACCAATTGGTATCATCTTATGAATGGCCAAAGCCGATATTCCCTTTTTTACCGGAAAGGTTTTTTCTGAAGTCGATCATTCTCAGGGCAGTAACGGCTGCCTCCACACCTTTGTTTCCCAGATCCCCGCCGCTTCTTGCGATAGACTGTTCTTTTGTATCGTCCGTTAAAACACAGAAGATTGTCGGGGTATCGGTTAAGATGTTGCAGTCTTTGATGCCCTGGGCTACTGCCGAGCATACATAATCGAAGTGAGGGGTTTCCCCGCGGATCACACATCCGATGGAGATTACCGCATCAAATTTACGCTCTTTGCAAAGCTGCATGCTTGCATAATTCAGTTCAAAAGCACCCGGAACCGGAAAAAGTCTGATGTTCTCAGGTTTTACGCCTTCCTTATGAAGAATTTCCAGGGCTGCATCACGTAAGTTATAGGTTACAAAATCATTCCACTCAGAAAAAACAATGCCGATAGAAAACTCATCGGCATTGGTTATATGAAGTGGCTTGTAATCGGAGAGATTAACTGTTGCCATTGTTTAGTAATATTTAGTCATTTCGATATAAGAATCCGACATTCCGTTGTCGTAGTCCTGGTATTTTTCGTCTATAGTAGCGAAATATTTTTTAGCGTCTGCATTTTTCTTCAATCCTAAAGCAAGAATTCCCGCTTTTCTTGTGAAATAATAAGTTGTATAAGGATCGTCTGAAGCAGAGGCTGCTTTATCCAACAACTGCAACGCTTCATCGTTTTTATTAAGTCCTGATTTCGCATCTGCCATTGCACCATATTTCATGGCCATCAGCGTTTTGTTATCCGATGAAAAATTATCCAGAAGGTCGTATGCTTCCTGGAATTTCCCTTCCTTGAATTTCAGAAGCCCCGCGTTGTAAGCAGAAAGTTTACCGATCGCTGTTCCGGAATATTCATCGTATGTTCCGAGGAAACCTGGATTTGCAGCAGATTTTCCACCCAGTGCTTCTTTGTCTTTCCCTTCGGCAAGATTTTTCTGAGCTGCCAGGAAGCTTTTTACAGCTTCAACATTTTTAGGAGCTACAACAAATTGTTTGTAACCGAAGAAACCCAGAACTCCTAAAACAAGTAATCCGAAAACAACCGCCAAAGGCTTTGAATATTTTTCAATGAATCTTTCTGTGTTTAAAGCTTCTCTGTCAAGATCTTTAAAAAACTCAACCGTTTCTTTTCCCTCTTGCTCGTTTGTAAGTTTTGCCATAAATTATTAAAAATTGAAATGCAAATTTAATTGTTTCTGAATGATTTACAAAATACTTTCTGTGTATTATTGAGGAAATATTATGAAATATCAGTCATCCGCTGCGGAATTACGGTTTTCTGTCATGAAAAATGCTCTATAAAACGGATTCATAGAGCATTTTAATCGTATAGTGAAAGGTTAATATTCTAAAATATGATAAACCTCTGCGTTGAATTTTTTCAGTTTTTCTTCTCCTTTCAGGTCTATTAAACCGATCAGAAAGCTGAACTGCGCAACGGTTGCCCCTTGCTTTTCCACAAGTTTGGCTGCTGCTTCGGTTGTGCCGCCGGTGGCCAGAAGATCATCATGGATCAATATTCTTTGCCCGGGTCTGATTTGTCCTTGGCGGGTCTCAATTACTGCGCTTCCGTATTCCAGGTCATATTGTTCCGAAATCACCGGAGGCGGCAGTTTTCCTGCTTTCCGGATGAGAATGAAAGGAATTTCCAGAGCCACTGCAATGGCAATCCCGAAAAGATACCCGCGGCTTTCGATTCCGCATACGGCATCTACTTTTCCTTTGCTCACTGCCGCCAGATCTGCAATAACCTCTTCATATAACTTTGAATCCAGGAAAACGGGGGAAATATCCTTAAACTGAATTCCGGGGATCGGAAAGTCAGGGATATTTTCGATAGTGTCTTCCAGTTTCCGGATTAATTCCTGTGATGCCATTCTTTTTTATGGATTGATTCTGTAGCTGGAAATTTTCCAGTCTCCGTTTACATTTTTAAGTCCGAAGGTTACTTTCAGGGCTGTGGTCTTACCGCTTTTATCCGTCACGTCGTAGGTTGCATTTACACTTGCGGAATTGGTATTGGCAGCGTTGGTGGTAATATTTTTTACGCTAACATTTTTCACCGATCCGAAACCTGAAGTAGGATTGGCAAAAGATTCATAGCTTCCCCAGTTTGGATTGCTGGCTGCGCTGTAAGCGGCTTTCAGATTCTGAGCACTAACGTTGTTTAAAAATCCTGTTACCGTTGTTTTAGGATCTGCTGCCGGCTGCTTCGGGGTGGCCGGTGTTGCAGCCGGAGTCGTAGCATTGGGATCGGTACCGGTTGCCGGGATCGTGGCATTGGGATTGTTCGGATCGATTACTGCAGGGTCCTGGGGCGCTGCCAGGGAATCCACTTTAGGTGGAGCAGGAACTTTCAGCAGGTCAGGATTTACATCTAATCCTACTTTTGTCATCTTGAATGTTTTCGCCGTTGTTTTTACGGAAACGGTGATGTCTATTTTGTTATCCATTACCTTGGCTGCCGGAATGGAAGAGAATTTTAAATTAAATCCTTTGAAATTATTATCCTGCATTAGGTTTTTTGCCGTTAATAATTTTACGCCGTTGCTGAAGACTTCCAGGGTCGCTTCAAGTCCGGCTCCTGTAAAGGATACGGGATTTCCCGCATTGTCCACCAGCCTTGGGATAATCTGGATCGCTGTCGGTGCGCCCAGTCCGTCATCGCCGGTAGGTCTCGTTGTAATGCTTAAAGAATTTGCTTTTACGTCGTTCGCATCACTTTCTTTCGCCTTATCATCTCCGAAAATATTCATTTCTCCAAGAGACGGTGGAGCGGTACTGGCCCATTCGATTCCGTTTTTCTGGGCTACCTGGTCTGCCATGGCCATGATTTCAGGAACTTTCTTTCCGTCGATCAGCTGGCCAAGGGCTTTAAGTTCGGCAACGTCGCCGTCTGCCTCTACACCGAAAGTTTTTAATATGTAAAGAGCTTCATTAAATTTTATTTGTTTAATGGTCGAAAGACTGGCCGTCATATCATTGATACTCGACTGTAAGGTTTTGGTATTAGTAGCATCTACATGATCTTTCTTGCATGCTGTAAACAACAACAGGCTGAAGATGAGTAGAAAGGACAATTTTTTCATTTTTTTCCGTTTGCCACAAATTTAGTAAAAACCGTTTATGTGTACGTGTTTTTATTTTCTTTTTATTTATTCGTAATGGCAAGCTCAATGCTGTTGTTGTTTTTTGCAATGTGTTCCTTCATTTGTTTTTCTGCATCCCTCATTTCTTTCGACAGGGAGAAGTCATCAGATATTTTTACATCTGAGGGAATCTGGCCCATCATCTGTCTGATCCCTGCAAGGGGATCTTTTTTATGTTGGTCGTATTTTTCCGTAAACTTTTCTTTTGTGATTTCTTTGGAAGCAAATAGTCCAGTCTGTTTCATTAATCCTTCTACCGCTGAAGCTTCCGCGATATGATCTGTTTTCCTGTTGCCTTTCAGTTCCCAGGAATAGTTCCCTGCTTCATCGCCGATTTTTACAATTAATCCCGGCAGCCCGTAAAATTTATATGGCCCGTCTTGGAAAGGGATTTCTGTGGTAAACCAGGCAATCCATTTTCTTCCGCCGAAATCGGTTGTTGCTTTCTGTGTATTATATATCCCTATTTTTTGTTTCTCCTCTGAAATTTTCCAGATCAGGCTTGGATTTTCGCGGTAGGAATAATAATCCATGCCAATGCGGTCCTTATACAGCACTTCATGGATCGGGTAGCTTTTTGCAATCTGATGCATAAATTGCGTACGTCTATTACCCATTCTCTTGAAATCCGGGAATCCCGTATTTGAAGCTTCTTTTATAATTACATTTGCTATCGAATCCATCTGAATGTTTGTATAGGATTGATAGAGGGATCTGTTCTGATCAATATCTAAAACCATCATTTCTTTTTCCAGCTTAGCAGAATCCTTATTGGGTTTATAGGTTAATTCATAGAAAAACCGGTTTGCCGAATTCTGTGCATTGAATAAAACCATTGTCGTAATCAGAATGACTTGTAATACTTTTTTCATAGTAGAAGTTTTTAGATGGTTACATTAATTTTTGTGTAAAGAGCATTAATATTTTGTTTTTCTTTCAGTTCCCTTTTTAAGAAAGAATCAAGAGCGTCCTGCATATCCGGAAATGAAGGATTTTCCCAATATTTTGAGATATAATAGCTTTTGTCGAGGTCGAATTTTACTTCATGCTCATACTTGTTGTCACCGGAATTGAATGCAGTCGGATAAAAATTAGTATAAATGTTAACGACGTTATATATCGGTTCTTTTTTGTATTTCAGCTTCATTGATGAAGTTTCTCTGTATTCCAGCAGATCTTCCAGTTGTTTTGATGACTTCCTCGTATAGATGATATCGGTACTGTTTCTGACATCAAAAAGGTGGTAGCCGAATATTGCGAAGCCCTTTTCCTGAAGACGTTCTTCTTTAATTTCAATTTTATCTTTTTCTCCATTCCCCGATTTATAGAAAACCGGGTTTTTGGTCTTTTTGTGTGAGTTAATATTTACCAGTCCTTTCATTTGAGGAACATGCATATAAATGGCATAATCCCAGGAAGAAAATTTCTGGGGATCCCATTCCGGTTTCGGCATTCTGAAAATACGGTATTGTTCGATCCGGGTGCTTTTCAGTTTTTTGGTTTTACGGTCAAAAATATAGGTGATAATTCCATCGGCATATCCGTGTATGGTGTTGTTGAGCGTGGCATAAGTGGTAAAATTTCCTTTCATATAAAGGTACTTCCCGGGTTTATTTCTTCTGATGGGTATAGTATCAATGTTTTTTGCCGGTTTATTGATTTTAGTGATGGGCTGATCGAAATCGTAAGCCATAGAAACTTTTGGCAATGATAAATCGTTTTTTTCAGAAACGGAGGTGATGCTCCGTGCATGGATCAGGCTGTACAATGTGATCATTAAGAATAGCAGTGTACTTTTTTTCATAGGATATTATTTATTGTTGATTGAATATATATTTATAATGACAACTTTAGAATCAAAAAGGTTTCAAAAAATAAATATTTATTGTTAATAAAAAAGACCGATGAACATCATCAGTCTTTTCAGTTATATCCCGATGTATTCTATAAAAGGATATTTAAAATTTTAGGTATTTAGGAAATCTTTTCGGAGCATTTTTTTAAAATTAATGCAGAAAAGACTGGCCTATTACTTTTGATTGGGCTTTTCTTTCAGATCTTCTTTGAAAAAACTGCCGAAAACAGGCTGCATATTCGGGAAATCAGGGTCTTCCCAATATTTTGAGGTGTAGTGGCTGCTGTTGATGTCAAACTGCATCTTCTCCATTTTCTCATTACCGAAGTCTATATCAATAGGATAAAAATTGTTGTAAATGGCAATGTCGTTATATTGAGGTTCGCTTTTATGTTTTAATTTCAGAAATTCGATACGGCTGTATTCCAGAAGATCTCTGAGTTCTTTTCGTGAATTTGGGACAAAGGCAAGATTCAGAACATTTTTAGCATCAGAAATACGGTATCCGAATAATCCAATTTCTTCATCATTGGTTACTTGGGATAGCTCGATCTGATCTTTCTTTTCGCTTTTCATTTCTTTGAAAACAACATCTTTCATGCTTCTGTACTTATCAACATTTTCGATGTTTTTTAGTCTCGGAATTTTTAAAAACATTCCGTAATCCCAGGAAGAAAGTTTTTTACGGTCCATTTCTGCATTCTCCAGCCTGAAGATCCGGTACTGTTCAATGCTGGTGCTTTTCAGTTTTTTTGTTTTGTTGTCAAAAATATAAGTTATGATTCCGTCTGCATAGGAATTTAATTTATTGTTGAGGGTAACGTAAGCATTGAAGTTTCCTTTCACAAAAATATATTTTGCCGGCTTTTCCTTTTTGATCACAACAGCTTCTATGTCTTTAATGCGGTCATTAATTTTAATTATGTCCTGATTAAAATCCGAATAGGATAATGTGGCTACGGAAACATTGTCGTAGACCAGCTGGAATTTTTCCTGTTCTGGTTTTATCAGTTGCTTATCGATTTTACCTTCAATATCCGAATAGGCAACGATGCTTCCGTCTTTCCCGAAAACCGAAACTTTGGCCAGCGGTTTATTGGTTTTTTCAGAAATGAAAGTAATGCTTTGCGCGTAGGCGATATTCAATAATAAAGCAAAAAAGAATAAAAAGAATTTTTTGATCATGGCGGTTTTGGTTTTAATTAATATTTACCTTAAAATAATTTACTTATTCTTAAGACAACCAAAACAGGAAAAAGGTTGCACGATGCTTTAAATTTTTTTCATTCAATACAAAAAAAAGACTGATCATAACGATCAGTCTTTTGGTTTATCTTTAATCAGTATTCCTTAGAAAGGATACTCATAAATTTCAGATTCGTGTAAGTAAGGGTTTCCTGTTGGGATAAGCTTAAGTTTAGATAACGCAGAAAGCACGGTAAACATAAATAATCCAACCACGAAAAGGATAGCTCCTAAAATCAGGATGAATACTTCAGGAGTTTTCCAGTATGGTCCTACCGTTCCCGGCATTACCATATTGAAGTAATCGAGGATATGCCCGCAGATCACTACGATCGCCATAATTGTCACCACTTTGTAGTTTCTCTTGATGCTGCTGCTCACCAATACCAATAACGGTAATAAGAAGTTTACAATTAGCATCGGTAAGAAAGTAGGAGAGTAGTGCTGGAATCGTCCGAAGAAGTAGTTTACTTCTTCCGGGATGTTCGCATACCAATACAACATGAACTGTGCAAACCAGGTATACGTCCAAAGCATACTTGTAGCAAATAAGAATACCCCCAGATCGTGTAAGTGGTTATCGTTGAATTGCGGAAGGAATCCGTTTTTCTTCAAATAAACACTTAAAAGAATGATCATGGCAATACCGCTGGAAAGACAGCTCACCATAGAATACCAGATATACATAGTAGAATACCAGTGAGGGTCGATAGACATCAACCAGTCCCAAGCCCAGGCTGCAGAAGCAAATCCGAAGAATGCAATATATCCTACTGCCCATCTGTAAAGCATCTGATATTCTGTTCTTGATTTTGTTTCGTCAACCTTTTTAGACTGAGCTTTCAGCTTCCATGCGAAGAAAGATGCTCCCAATACATAGATGAAAGTTCTTACGGCATAGAAAGGAATATTTAAGAAGATTCTCTTTTCAAACAGGATCACATCGAAATGAGGTGACTCAGGATTGGTCAGTTCCGGATCCATCCAGTGGAAAAGGTGTCCCTGGTGGGTAATATTCAAAAGCATCAGAATGATCAGGATTGCACCCCCGTAAGGAATGTAAGATGCAATTGCTTCCATTACCCGGGTAATGATAATCGGCCATCCTGCGTGGGCCGCATGCTGAATAGAGTAGAAAAACAATACGCAGCAGCTTACGCCGAAGAAAAATACAGCTACAAAATGTATGGCCGCTAAAGGCTGGTTGTGTACCTGAAGTTCAGCATGCTCAAGGTGAGCCGCATGATCTTGGGGACCTACCATTTCACTTGAGTGCGTAGGCGCATCATGACCGGAAGCATGAACCGCTTCCATCATGTGTTCTATTTTCTCCGTAGAAATTCCTTTGTTTAAAAAGAAACCGATACCAAACAGAACTAAACCTACAACAAGAAGGATTATAGAAGTTGATTTTAATTTTGGTGAAAAACTATACATTTCTTTTCTTATTTTTTAGTTTCGGTAGTCATTTCTGGTTTCGCAGTAGCGGTTGCTGGTGCTGCTGTTGCAGATGCCATTGACGCCGTAGCGGTTGCAGCAGCAGGTGCGGCAGCGCCTTTCTTAAAGGCATTTATCACATACATGGCTACTCTCCATCGGTCTCCTGCATTCAGTTGTCCTGCATAAGATCCCATCGCGTTTCTACCGTTTGTTATTACATAATGAACGGATCCTACAGTGATTTCTCTGTCAGCATAGTTAGGCACACCAGAAAAGGCGCCGGACTGTACGATCGGTCCTTGTCCGTCTCCTCCCACACCATGACAGGCAGCACAAGTATGCTCAAACAATATTTTCCCTCTTTCAAGATCCTTTGCCGCATTGGCCGGGTTTAAAGGAGAAGTGGTCATTGTTTTGGATGCATCGTAACCTGCGTTATATTGATCCGGATTTTTAGGAAGCAACGCCTCTTCAAAAATACCGTCTTTGTTCTGTGCCACGGATCCTTCTACAGGGGTAAGCCCTGTTGCTCCGTTATTTTTTACGAAAGCGGGGATTTCGTTTTCATGATCAGAGTAAGCATCCTGAGCTTTCATCAATGGATCGTAAGCTACCGGAAAATACATATCCGGGAAATATACCAGCGGTGTATTGTCTTTCGGTCCGCAAGAGTTAAGTAAAACTGTTGTTAAACCTAAAACTGCTGTAATTTTTAATACATTCTTTTTCATTTTAAGCATCTTTAACAGTTATTTCTTCAACTCCAGTTTCAATAAGCAACTGTTTTACAGATTCCACATCTTCAGTTACGAATTCCATCATGAATTTATCGTCGGTTGTTCTCGGATCCGGATTTTGTGCCGGTGCTCCGGGATACATTTTATTTCTTACCAGGAACGTCAATGACATCATGTGGGCGGCACAGAATACCATAAGCTCGAACATAGGTACTACGAATGCCGGCATGTTATGAGCCCAGTCGAAAGCAGGTTTACCACCGATATTCTGAGGCCAGTCGTGATTCATCACATACCAGGTTAATGTAGCTCCGATCGTTACTCCGTAAAGAGCGTAAAGAAAGGCGGCATCAGAAATTCTTGTTTTCTTTAAACCTAAAGCTTTGTCTAGCCCGTGAACCGGAAACGGAGTGTAAACTTCGTTGATTGCGATTCCTTTATCGTTGAATGCCTTAACGCCGTTCATCAAATCGTCGTCGTCGGCATAAAGTCCGTATACAATTTTAGTGGTGCTCATCTCCTTCTTTTGCTTTATAAGTTTCACCTGAGATTTTCAAAATCGATTTTAATTCGGCCTGTGCGATTACAGGGAATGTTCTTGCGTACAATAAGAATAATACGGAGAAGAACCCGATTGTTCCTAAGTATACCCCCACATCAATGATGGTCGGCTTAAACATCGTCCAAGATCCAGGTAAGTAGTCTCTTGAAAGGTTGATTACGATAATGTCGAAACGTTCGAACCACATCCCGATATTGATGATCAGTGCGACAATGAATGTCCAGATAATGTTCGTTCTCAGTTTTTTGAACCAGAAAGAAGCCGGAACTACAAGGTTACAGATGATCAGTGACCAGAATGCCCACCAGTAAGGACCTACGGCAGCACCCGGAGAAAGATAGGTAAAGTCTTCAAATCTTGATCCCGAATACCATCCGATGAAATATTCCGTAGCATAAGCTACCGTTACCATACCACCGGTTAAGATGATTACGATATTCATAATTTCGATGTGGTACATGGTGATATAGTCTTCCAGGTGACATACTTTTCTTGCTACCAACAAAAGTGTCTGTACCATTGCGAATCCTGAGAAAATCGCACCGGCAACGAAGTAAGGAGGATAGATCGTAGAGTGCCATCCTTTAATTACCGACGTGGCGAAGTCAAAGGATACCGTGGTGTGTACCGAGAATACAAGTGGTGTCGCCAATCCTGCAAGAACCAAAGAAAGCTCTTCGAATCTTTGCCAGTGTTTTGCTTTACCTCCCCAACCGAAGGCAAGGAATGTATAAATCTTTTTAGTCCAAGGTGTTTTTGCTCTGTCTCTGATCATTGCAAAGTCAGGAATCAATCCCATGAACCAGAATACCGTAGATACGGAGAAATACGTAGAGATTGCAAATACGTCCCAAAGTAGAGGAGAGTTGAAGTTCCCCCAAAGAGAACCGAACTGGTTCGGTAAAGGGAATACCCAATATCCTACCCAAACTCTACCCATGTGGATTACCGGGAAGATGGCCGCCTGTACTACCGCGAAGATCGTCATCGCTTCCGCAGATCTGTTTACAGACATTCTCCAACGCTGTCTAAATAATAATAATACCGCTGAGATTAGTGTTCCGGCGTGACCGATACCTACCCACCATACAAAGTTAGTGATATCCCAACCCCAGTTAATAGTTCTGTTAAGTCCCCATGCTCCAATACCTGTTCCGATCGTGTAGGCGATACACCCGAATCCATAGATGAATAGAACCAGGGCTGCATATAGTGAAACCCACCATAGTTTGCCTGCTCTTTCTTCGATAGGTCGTGCGATATCTTCCGTAATATCGTGATAAGTTTTGTGACCAATAATTAGAGGTTCCCTTATCGGAGCTTCGTAATGTCCTGACATTTTTTACCTATTTATTATTTAAACTTTATTTTTCTACTCTGTTTCTTACTTTCGTATGATAGAACACATTTGGTTTGGTTCCGATCTCTTCAAGTAAATAATATCTTCTGTTATCAGCGTATAATTTTCTGATTTCAGATTCTTTGTCATTCATATCTCCGAACTGGATAGATCCTGTAGTACAAGCTTTTGAACATGCTGTCTGGAACTCTCCGTCTTTTACGATTCTACCTTCTTTTTTAGCTTCAAGAATAGTAGTCTGAGTCATCTGGATACATAGTGAACATTTCTCCATTACCCCTCTCGTTCTTACCACAACATCCGGGTTCAGTACCATTCTTCCAAGATCGTTATTCATGTTGAAATCGAACTTGTCATTCAGGTTATACGTAAACCAGTTGAAACGTCTTACTTTATAAGGACAGTTGTTGGCACAATATCTCGTACCGATACATCTGTTATAAGCCATATGGTTCTGACCTTGCTTACCGTGTGAAGTTGCCGCTACCGGACATACAGTTTCACATGGTGCGTGGTTACAGTGCTGGCACATTACCGGCTGGAAGATTACATCCGGATTGTCAGCAGGGTGATTTAATGCACCGCCTTCTTTGTTGAATGCTGTTCCGTACAACTCAGGAACGGCCATTCCTTCTTTCAATCCTTCGTATACTTCTACTTTCTGTCTTGCGGAATAGTAACGGTCGATTCTTAACCAGTACATATCTCTGGACATTCTGATCTCGTCTTTTCCTACTACGGGAACGTTGTTCTCTGCCTGGCAGGCGATGATACAAGATCCGCAACCGGTACACGAGTTCAGGTCGATTGACATGTTGAAGTGAGGACCGTCGGTATCATCAAAAGCATCCCAAAGATCGATTTTTCTCGCTGGAAGTGCACCGCTTATGGTGTGGTACTCCAAAGGCTTGTTCCATCCTTTATGTTCATCATCGAATGCTACGTTTAAGAAATCAGCCAAAGGAACTTCTTTAGCAATTTCGTAACGTCCCATTAATGTATTTTGAAGCTGAATCCCTGCAAATTCGTGATCTTCTCCGGTCTTTTCGATTTTAACGTTGGAAACTGCCAGGTTGGAACCGTCGAATAAAGGATAAGCATTTACCCCTGTATCTGCGGTAGCTCCTGAGTTTTTCTTACCGTAACCCAGTGCAAGACCTACTGATCCTTCTGCTTGTCCCGGCTGAACAAATACAGGAACATCTTTGATGGTTACTCCGTTTACAGTAAGGTTAACGATAGAACCGTCAAGCTGCATTCTTGCATTAAGATCGTTGTCGATTCCTAATCTTTCGGCATCTTTCGGAGACATCGTCAGGTAGTTATCCCAGGACATTCTCGTAATAGGGTCCGGTAATTCCTGCAGCCAAGGGTTGTTGGCCTGTGTACCATCTCCCATTGCCGTTTTCGTGTACAATACCAATTCCAGGTCGGAAGATTTGAACCCGCTTACTTCGGCAACAGCCTGGGCTCCGTTTCCTCCTGCATAAGACAACATGGTGTTGTTATTTGAGGAATTGAAACCGTTATATAAGGCTTTATTGAAAGAAGTTGCTCCTAAAATAGAAGAAGCACTTGCTTTTAAATAGTCGTAATAGTTGTTGGCAGCATTGTTTTTACCATTTTTCCAAACCAATAGAGATTCTTCGATCTGTCTTGATTTGTAGATTTTCTGGATGGTAGGCTGCATCAAGGAATATACACCGCTCTGAGGTTCGATATCTCCCCATGATTCCAGCCAGTTGGCTACAGGAATTACCGCTTTCGCAGCTTTGTACATTTCATTTTTCTTATCGGCAACGGCGATTACATAAGGAACTTTAGCCAAAGATTTTTTGAAATCTTCTCCTTTGTAATAAGAATAAATCGGGTCTACATTGTTTGCGATCAATACGCCAACCTGACCTGCATTTACCCATCCCAGGAATTCCTGGAATCTTGCCTTATCGAAATCTTTTAGGAAGTTCGCCTTTCCTGTAAACGCTACTGATCCTAATTTCTGGTTGATTAAGTGGGCTAAAACCTGAGCTCCCTTTGAACCGTCGGCAAAAACAACTGCTTTGCTTCCTTTCGTCTGAAGTTCTTTTGCGATTTCATTAGCCGTTTTATCGGAAGAACCTCCGCCAACGATTGCGTTGTATACTTCAACCAAGGTTTTGTTCACCTGGCTAGGCTTCAGTCTGATTCTTTCGTCGGAGTTAGCACCTGTTAAAGACATATTGGATTCCACCTGGATGTGTCTCAACATGCTTTGTCCCGGTTTTCTGGCTGCAGCGTAAGAAGATTCCAGACCTCCTCCGTTGTAGTCTCCTAAGAAATCTGCCTGGAAAGCTACTACCAGTTCAGTTCCTTTAAGGTCATAAACCGGCAATGCTCTTGTTCCGAAAACTTCCTGGGCTGCGTCCAGTCCTGCAGCATATGGATATGCATCGTAGGTTACCAGTTCAGCAGTAGGATATTTTGCTTTAAATTCAGCGAATAGTTTTTTGAAAGTAGGGGAAGCGAAAGAATGCGATAACAATACGATTCTTTTTCCTGCAGCTTTAGCTTCTTCCAATCCTTTGATGACATAGCTGTCTACTTTGTCGAAAGTTTCGTCTTTCCCTTCAAATTTAGGCTGCTTTACTTTATCGTTATCGTAAAGTGAAAGTACGCTGGCCTGAGCTCTTGCGTTGGTCTTCCCTAAATCGCCCGCTGCCGGGTTCGGTTCTATTTTGATCGGTCTTCCTTCTCTTGTCTTTACCAGAACGCTTGCAAAATCGAACCCGTCGAAATAAGTGGAAGCATAATAGTTTGGAATCCCCGGGATGATGTCATGCGGCTTTACCACATAAGGAATCGTTTTGATTACCGGAGCTTCACAGGCAGCCAGGGTTACGGCTGCTGTAGAAAACCCTAATAGTTTTAAGAAATCTCTTCTTGAAGTACCGGAACCGTTAGTTTCCGCGTCTTCAAGGAAATCTTCTACAGGAATTTCTTCCTGGAACTCTTTTTGAGCCAGCTTATTGTTTAAAGCCGGATTTTTAAGTTCATGAATACTTCTAAATTGTATTTTGTTTGAAGCCATTTGATACTTCTAATTTTTAGTTATTAATAATGACATTTACCACACTCAATACCTCCAATTGCATCTACCGTAATCTTACCACCGTCTTTAGGGTACTGTTTTTTCAGCTTGTCGTGTAGATTTTTGAAGTATTCTTTATTATAACCGTTGTTCATGTCAACTTCTGTTGTTCTGTGGCATTCGATACACCATCCCATTGTAAAGTCGTTTGCCATCTGCACCACGTTCATGGTATCGATTTTTCCGTGACATGCTTTACATACAACATCGATTTTGTTGTCAGGATTCTTTTTGTTGAAAGAGTTGATGATCGCCTGTTCTCCTGCTACTACGTGCTGAGCGTGGTTGAAGTATACGAAGTCCGGCATGTTGTGGATTCTTGTCCATTCAACCGGCTGTGTTTTTCCGGTGTACTGCTGTTTTGCAGGATCCCAGCCTGTAGCCGCATAGATCTTCTGGATTTCCCCGTCGTAGAATGCTTTGTCTTTTCCTGGCTCCATATAGTGCTCCGCGTTGTATTCGGAAATTGTTCGGTGACAGTTCATACAAACGTTCATTGAAGGAATTTCAGATACTTTTCCGTATTTGGCACTGGAGTGACAAAGCTGGCAGTCGATTTTCTGTTCACCAGCATGGATTTTGTGGGAGAAATAGATCGGCTGCTCCGGCTTGTAACCTTTGTAAACCCCGATCCACATCAGCCAGTTCCATACACCGTATGCTGCTAAGATCGCCAGGATGGCGATTAAACCTTTACCGATATAGTGGTATTTCTCGTAGATTTCGCTGAAAGATTTTACCCTCGTTTCATTAAGTCCTGCAAGATCCTCAGACTGGCCTAATTTTACCAATTGTCTCAGTTTTACTAAGATCCAAACCAAAAGACCTGCAATTGCTAAAAGGGAAATGATTACTACGTTCGTAGTGGTAGAACTTTGCGGTGCTGCATTTGCCGTTCCGGCTGTTGCGTCTTTTGCAGCGTCCGTTTTTGCCGGCTCCGGTGCCGGAGGATTAGTGGTGTACGCTAAGATGTCGTCAATATCCTTATCGGTAAGATTCGGAAAGACCTGCATCTCCGTTTTGTTGAACTTCTCAAAAATTTCATTGGCGTACTTGTCTCCGGAAGCTCTAAGCTCCTTGTTGTTTTTGATCCACTTGTGAAGCCAGTCCTTGTCTACGCCACCTTCTGTCTTTACCCGTTCTACAACGCCCTTCAGGGGTGGTCCTACAACTTGTTTGTCTAGTGCGTGACATGCAGTACAATTCGCTTTGAAAAGCTTTTCACCATTCTTAGGATCGCCGTCCTGCCCGTAAATTGAAGCACTGGTTGATAACAATAAGCCTATTGCGATCAACGTTTTTCTATAATGCTTTCTCCAACTAATCATTTAAATTATCTTATGTTAGTAAATATTGAACATTCAATCAATCCCGCAAAAATAATATTTTTAACAGGAATTTAACGGTATATAGAAAGGGGAAAATGTCATTTCCATTTAATTTGTAACTATTCTAAATAACTGAATTTGGTATAATTTTTTAATTTGTCTACATTTGCGCAAACAACTTTAAATGAAAAATTTGATTAAAATATTTTCGATCCTGCTTTTGTCTTCATTTTACCGTATTGATGCACAACAGGTTGTCAAAAAAGATACGCTGGCAGGTACTGAACTTACAATGACGATGGATTCTAAAGTAAATGCGGCTCTGGAAAGTATTGAAGATAAGTGTTCAAAAAGCTCAGCTTCAGTGATTTCAAGAGATAGTGATGATGATTATGCGTCCTCAAAACCTACGAAGATTTATGTTCCCAACAGAGAGCTTACCAATGCTGAAATCTGCAGGAAAAATCCAAGAATTTTAGGGTATAAGATCCAGATCACCATCGTGAAAAGCAATGAAGAAGCCAATGAAGTGAAAGCCTATTTCAGAAAACGTTTTCCTAACCTCAAAGTAGAAACGGATGCGTCTCTGAGACCCAATTATAAAATTCTGGCAGGAAGCTATTTCACGAAACAGAGTGCCGCTTCCGACCTTTCCAGGATCAGGGAATATTTTAAATCGGCAGTAGCGGTTCAATACAGAATTTTCTGTGCGGAAGCAAAATAATTTAATATAGAAATAAATAACAGAAGCTGGGAATTTTCTCAGCTTTTTTGTTTGTATTCCTGCTGAATTTTAAGATGAAAATTTTAATAATACATTTTCAGAAACCAGAAAAATTCAGTCATTCGCAGATAGTTATTGGCTGTAAGATAAACGAATAGAATACAGCATAAAGCCGTTAAAAAAGACAGCATTTTGGGGGATTGCCGGTAACTGTAAAACAGCCAGCCCAGCAGTAGCGGATATACAAAAACAAAGTGCCCGCCGTAAATAAATGATGTGTGAAGTCCGAATCTCATGATGCAGTGTATGATGATATCCACTATAAAGGAAATCATCAGCACCTGAATCAGTTTATTTCTGAAATTTTTAAAATAACTCCAAAAAATCAGTGCTAATAATGCGGCAATGAAAATATAAGGAATCCATGAAGTGTAAACATCCATAATAATGCCTTTATAATGATAGCCGTTCATATTGTGCTTATCGCGGATAATGAAATTTGAGAAAAGGACATTTCCCCCGAAAAAGTAGGATAGGATCATGTCCCAGGTCGGTGTAGCATTTACATTGGAGAATTTTTCATACTGCTCATTCGTCTTGCTGAATATATTTTCATATTTAAAATCAATTCTGTTCAGATACAAAAGAATAAAGCAGATACAGGTAAAAATAACCCTGAAAGCAGCATTTGCGAATTTTTTCCAGCTTCTGAAAAGGCCCTTTTCAAAAGCAACGGGAATAAAAACCTTCACAATATTAGTTACCGTTAAACCGCCGATGGTAATTCCTGAAAGAGCCAGTGCCAGTGCCGGAATTTTCTCCTCCTTTTTTAGTTTGATGGCCGCGTAATGATGAAATAAGGTCAAGAGAAAAAGAGTATAAGTGAAATTTTCGGGGGTAAACGAAAGTAAAATCGTTGTAGAAAAGCTTCCGAAAAACAGGATCAGAGGGACCGTAAAAACTAAAGGCAGGCCGATGATATTCTTAAGATATTTAAAAACCTGAAGAACACTTAAGCTTACGGCAAGATTGCTGAACCAGGCCAGGACAAAGCGGAAATTGCCATCCATTTTCCCATCGGAAAACAGCAATGCCAGTTCACGGATCCAGTTGAAGAAATAATAGGACAAAGGATGTCTTTCAAAGCTCCCGCCCGTCATGACGATTGACTTGTTGTCAAAGCTGAAATACGCATCCCAGGGAATACGGGCGTCGAAAATAATTTTGTGGTGAATCGCAATGTAGGATCCCAGGTATCCATACACCACCAGGAAGAACAGGAAAATGATCAGCTCGATTCCCGTAGAAGGAAAAATCAGCTTAAAAAAATCGACGAATTTTGTTTTGAACTTTGACACGCTTGGAAGTTTTTGCAAAAATAAAGATAAAAACCCATCAGAAATGACGGGTTTTTGTATTATAAAGCATATTCGTTATAATTACGGAAAAATTCATAATTCTATTCTGATCAAAAGTCTTTTCAATCTTAAAGGTACTCTGATTAAATAAGTTTTACTACGAACTGCAGGAAAGCATGGAGCATCCTGAAATATCATCGTAGCCTGAAGGTCTTTTTACAGAAAAGTCGGGGTAGATTTCCTGGTAAGGATTTTCCAGCGCCCGGGTCAGCTTGTCAAGCATTTCCATTTTTCCGTCATTAATTTCTTCGATACATTGATACAGCAGATAATTTCTCAGAATGAATTTCGGATTGGTTTTGCGCATCAACTCAAGAGATTTTTCTTTGGAGATAATATTTTTCTCAAGTCTGGTTTGGTAGCTCTGTATAAAATCCTCAAGCTTTGTTACATCCTCTTCATTTAAAAACGTATACGAAACATGCTCAAACTGTTTTTTAAGATCCAAGGCTGCATCATATTTTTCAAGCTGATTAAAAAACAATGTATAATCGAGCTGAAGATCCAGCATTAAGCTCTGCCAAGAGGTAAAAAACTTTTCATCATTCGTTAGCAACTGATCAAACCCGAATTTTCTGCAAAGCATCCGGTCATGGGTCTCCCAGAAATAGCTTCCATAGTCATTTAGTATTTCTTCCAGGAATTTTTCGTCTTTTATTAATGGGTGAAGGGCATTCGCCAACTGCCAGAGGTTCCATTGCGAAACCTGTCCCTGTTTTCCAAAAGCATATCTCCTTCCCGGAAGATCGGTGGTATTGGGAGTAAAGTTTAAATTGTATTCATCCATCATAGAGTAGGGCCCGTAATCGATCGTTAATCCCAGAACCGACATATTATCCGTATTCATCACCCCGTGGACGAATCCTACGCGATACCATTCCACCATCAGGTCAGCGGTTCTCCGACAGACATTTTCAAAAAAGTCCCTGTATTTTTGTTCGCCTTCAGAGGTGATTTCTTTAAAATAGTTTTCAATGGTAAAATCCACAAGTTCCTGTAGGGTCTTGTATTCCTGCTGGGCGGACATCAGCTCAAAATGCCCGAATCGGAGAAAGCTCTCGGCGGTCCTGATGACTACCGCACCTTTTTCCAGTTCAGGATTGCCATTATACATGATGTCCCGGAGAACATCCTCTCCGGTAAATGCGAGGCTTAATGCACGGGTGGTCGGAATTCCCAGGTGAAACATGGCCTCACTCATCAGATATTCCCTTACAGAAGAACGCAGCACAGCCCGTCCGTCGGCGTGTCTGGAGTAAGGAGTGGCTCCGGCACCTTTCCACTGGATTTCATTTCTTTCACCCGAATGATTGGTGATTTCCCCGGCGAGGATGGCTCTTCCGTCACCCAGCTGACCGGCCCAGTTTCCGAACTGGTGGCCCGCATAAGCGGTAGCATAGGTTTTAATATTTTCAGGGAGCTGATTGCCTACCAGGAAATTTAAATCTTTCTCTTCGAACTTTCCCAGTCCGATTTCCTCAGAAAGTTTTTCATTAAAAACAATCAGTTGCGGACGATCGAAACCGGCAGGCGCAACAGTGGAAAAAAGTACTTTTGGGGTATTCCGCTGCAGGGTATTGCCAGAAAAATCTCCGGGAAATTTTTTTATAAAAGGTTGAGTTATGTTTTCAATATTCATACTTCAAAGGTATTAATTAAAAAAGAAAGGACCTTCCAAATCATTGAAAGGTCCTGTATATTTCTAAAAGAGAATCTATTTATTATTGAAGTCGATATCTTCCCCTGTATTTAGATTTTCATTGATATTTTCCTCTTTCTTCCCGGGGTTTTTCGGTCCGCTCGGATCGACTGGTTTCGGATTCTTGATCTCGTCGAGCGTCTGCAGGCCGCCATCATCTCCGTATCCTGAACGCAATCCGTTAAGATTCGAACATCCGTCTTTCCATTCCGAAGGTTTCACAAACTTATCGTCCGGAGAAATCTTCAGGCTTTTGTCTGCCCATACCTTCTTCATGTAGATGGCCCAGATCGGCAACGCCATTTTCGCTCCCTGACCTTCTCCTGTTCCGAAGAAGTGGGTGGCCCGGTCTTCCCATCCTACCCAGGCTCCTGTTGCCAGCTTAGGTACGATTCCCATAAACCATCCGTCGGAGTTGTTCTGGGTGGTTCCGGTTTTACCGGCAATTTCGATATCTTTTGAAATTCCTTTTCTGCCTAATTCTCCCGAAGCGGTTCCGTATTGCGCTACGCCTTTCATCAGCTCGATCATGGTGTAAGCGTACAGTGGATTCATGACTTCTTTAGGCTCTACGTTTACTTCTTTGATTACCCTGCTGTTGGCGTCTTCAATCCTCCAGATCATTTCCGGTTTGTTATAGTTCCCGTAGTTGGCGAAAGTACTGTAAGCACCCACCATTTCATAGATGGTAATGTCTGAAGCACCTAATGCCATCGGTAAACTGGTGGAAATTTCTTCCGTTACCCCAAGGTCTCTTGCGGTTTGGATCACACTCTGCGTACCGGTCATTTCAGCAAGACGAAGGGCTACCGGGTTCTGTGAAAATGCCAGGGCATCTTTTAAGGTCAGCATGCCTCCTCTCCCCGGAACATGATAGGTTCCTTTATTGAAACTTGCGTTTGATATGGTAGAACAAGGAGTAAGTCCTAATTTCATGATTGCCGTTGCATACACAAAAGGCTTAAAGGTGGAACCTACCTGTCTTTTCCCTTGTTTGATATGGTCGTACTGGAAGTGCTGCCAGTCGATGCCACCAACCCAGGCTTTGATCTCTCCGGTTCCCGGAACCATCGACATCAGACCTGCCTGTGCTACTTTTTTATGCCATCTGATCGAATCCCACGGCGACATTTCCACTTCTTCTTCTCCTGCCCAGGTAAATCTTGACATTTTAATAGGCTTTTTGAATTCCATTAGAATAGAATCCTCCGGCATTTTGTCTGCTTTCAATAATTTATAACGTCCCGTTCTTCTCATAGCCTGAAGCATCAGGTCGTTTGCCTGCTTATCATTCAGGTAATAGAACGGCCAGTTTTTACGGCCTCTCTGCTCGGCATCAAATCTTTTCTGAAGATCGGTTAAGTGTTCCCTGATTGCATCTTCCGCATACTTTTGCATCCTGGAATCCAACGTAACGAATATTTTAAGCCCGTCTTTATAAAGGTTTAATTTTTTACCGGTCTCCTTTTCATAATCGTCAAGATATTTGTCGATTTCTTTTTTCAAATAGAATTTATAGTAAGCAGAATAGCCTTCCGTAATATTGTTGATAGGGTGAAAATCAACCGTTATCGGTGTAGCTACAGCTTTATCAAAAGTAGCCTGATCGATATAGCCTGTTTTCAGCATCTGATCCAATACAACATCTCTTCTTACTTTTGCTCTCTCGGGATTTCTGTAAGGATTATTCTTTCTCGGGTTTTCCAGCATCGCAACAAATGTTGCTGCTTCAGGTAATGTTAGCTCCGAGGTCTTCTTATTAAAATAGATCTTTGAAGCCATTTCAATTCCGTTGGCATTAAAAAGGAAGTCAAACTTATTGAAGTATAAAGTAATAATCTCTTCCTTGGTGTATCTTTTCTCAAGACTTACGGCGACTACCCATTCTTTCAGCTTTTGAAATGCCCTTTGAATTTTATTCTGAGAAGCACCTCCTGTGAAAAGCAGTTTGGCCAATTGCTGAGTGATGGTAGAACCCCCACCACGGCCGCCTCCGTACACCACAGCCCTTGCAACGGACTGCAGATCAATTCCGGAGTGTTCTTTGAAACGCTCGTCTTCTTTTGCCTGTAAAGCATAAATAAGGTAAGGCGGAAGATCTTTATAGATGATAGGCTGTGTCTTTTCTTTTTCGAATTTACCCAGCAGAACCCCGTCTGACGAATAAATCTGTGAGGCCACATAAATATCCGGATTTTCAAGTTCTTTCACATCCGGCATCTCCCCGATAAAACCTTGGGATACCGCGAAGAAAAGTCCTGAAATACCCAATACTACAGCAAAAAATCCGATCCAGATAAATTTCACCCACCTTTTCCAGGCGGTATTTTTCTTTTTAGGAGGAAGAGGGAAGGTTTTCCCTGTATTTCCTGTATTCTGTTTGTTCACTTCCATTGATGATTACGGTTTAGCCGTTTCTATTTTTACTCCAATATCTTCAATTCCCGGAAGGTTATCGTTCCTCATCGCCTGGGTAAGGCCGATTTCATATTTTCCCTTTGCCGGAAATTTATAATTCAGTCTGTATTGAAACAACGTTTCCTTGGTATCGCCGAATCCTGTACCGAGCCATTCGCCGTTGGGTTTCGCCACTACATAATTCAACGTATCGGTTTGCTTTTTCTTACTTTGAAGGTCTGTAAAATTCACAATAAACCGGATGTTGCTGTAAGGATAATCGTTGTTGTTTCTTACGACAAATATAATATTTTTAGGATTTTGCGGATCTGAAATTTCAAGATTAAATTTTTGTTCGCTTTTCTTATTCCATTTATTATCAACGGAATTCATAAAGACTTCTTCTTCCGGAGAAGAGTGGCAGCTGAAGAAAAGAATAAGAGTACATAATCCTAAAATGTTACGCATTGTTGTCTTTTTTTGGAGGAAACTTCTTTTTAAATTTCTTTTTATTTGGGTTGGTTTTCTTTTCTGCTTCAGAACCGGTCGCTGCTTCTACTTTTTCAAGTTGAGGTTTGGGCTGTTGAGCCGGTTGAGGTTTCTGCTGTCTCGGCTGGCTGGTTCCTGCTGCATTTCCTTTCGTATTTTGTGACGGTCTTTCCTGTCTCTGAGGACGTTCAGACTTGTCGTTTCTTTCCGGACGATCTTTTCTCTCAGGCCTGTTGGTATTCTTCTTCTGAGCCTGTTGGTTCGGGTTGTTCTGTCCGCTATTTGGATTGTTGTTTGAACGGTTCTGGTTTTTATTCCTGTTGTTCCTGTTTTTCTTCTCGAAGCGGTCAACGTTGTTTTCCTGGATCAGATCGATGCTTGCAAACGGAGTATCCGGCTGTTTAAGCTCTTCAAGCGGAAGGGTCTTCTCGCCACGCTTGTTCTTCGAGATTAATTTTTTTACCAGATCGATATCAAAATCGTACCAGGCAATAGAATTTTCTACATAGGCAAACCACATTTTCTTTTTGAAAACATCGATTTTGATACAGAAAGCTCTGCCTTTTTCCGTGTCTAATGTAGTTGAAGAAGACGGGAAATTGCTTAAAGCATCCAGGTAGCTGTCCAGTTCATAATTAAGACAGCATTTCAGCTTACCGCACTGTCCGGCAAGCTTCTGAGGATTGATGCTCAGCTGCTGGTATCGGGCCACATTGGTATTTACCGATCTGAAATCCGTAAGCCACGTCGAACAGCAAAGCTCTCTTCCGCAGGATCCGATCCCGCCTACTTTTGCTGCCTCCTGTCTGAAGCCGATCTGCTTCATATCTATTTTTGTACGGAAGGCACCGGCGTATTCTTTAATCAACTGCCTGAAATCCACACGATTGTCGGCTGTATAATAAAACGTAACTTTAGAAGCATCCCCTTGGTACTCAACATCGGTAATCTTCATTTCAAGACCTAACCGGTAGGCGATCTTCCGGGCTTCTAATTTGATGTTATCTTCTTTTTTCCGTGCCTCCTGCCAGACCTCAAGGTCTTTCTGGTTGGCCTGTCGGTATATTTTCAGTGCCGATTCTTCAGAACATTTTTTCTTTTTCATCTGAATCTTTACCAATTCTCCGGTGAGACTTACCACACCTACATCGTGTCCGGGACTTGATTCTACTGTTACGACGCTACCTATATGTAAAGGGATATTGTTTACGTTTTTATAAAACGATTTTCTGTCATTTTTAAACCTAACTTCTACAAAATCGCATCGGTTCGGTGCGGGATTGTTGATGTTGGAAAGCCAGTCAAATACACTTAATTTATAACTATTACCACAGGTATTTACATTTTCACAGCCATTCGCGGTCTTCTTGGGTCCGCAAGAATGTGCAGAATCGCCGGATGTTTTACATCCACAACTCATATAATGATATATTTAATTTGCAAATTTATGATTTTTATCTTTATGAGGTCTAAAATAATCAAATAATCGGGAATCATAATGTTTAATATTAAACGAATCGTATGACTCGTAATCCGATTGTTGGTAATTGTTTCATAATGATCGTATTAATAAGAGTAGGGGTTAGTTGTTATTTTAAACATAGTTTTCTTTTGTTATAACGTTTAAAATTTTATGATTTATTAACAGGTGTAACCAAAATAATTTTATATTTGGGTTATATAATAATAGTCTATGAAAAAAATATTAGTATCAACTGCATTACTGGCAGGCGTTCTATCTTATGCGGGAGGCTTCAGGGTTTCTCTGCAAGGGGTAAAACAGTTGGCCATGGCACATACCAGTGCGCATGCTGAAGATGCGAGTGTAGCGTTCTTCAACCCTGCGGGTATGTCATTCATTCCTTCCAGGCTGAGCATTGTAGCAGGTGGATTCGGAGCAAGCAATAAAGTAACATTCCAGAACCTGAATACTTTACAGAGTACGGAGACGGATAATCCTATGGGAACACCTATTTATGCGGCGATTACGTATAAGCCAATAGAGAAGTTATCCGTAGGTTTCAGCTTTTCCACCCCTTTCGGAAGCACCATCGAGTGGCCGAATGACTGGGAAGGTAAAGAAATGGTTCAGCGTTTAGAACTGAAGAGTTTTTACTTCCAGCCTATGGTTTCCTATAAATTCAACGACTGGCTGGCTTTTGGGGCAAGCTACATTTATGCACGGGGAAGCGTAAACTGGGATAAGGCCGTTACTCAGTTCGGAGGACAGCTTAACCTTGACAGCAAAGCAAGCGGACACGGATACGGATTCGGATTTTATTTCAGACCCGATCCTAAACTCGATGTAAGTGTGGCTTACCGCTCACCGGTTGATATGAAGGCCAAAGACGGAACGGCTACCTTTAAATTCCCTTCTGCTTCCATTTATCCTCTGTTAGGATTGGATGCTTCAGGAAAAGACGGCTTTACGGCAACGTTACCATTGGTAGAAGAATATACCGTTGGTTTAACCTATAAAGTAACTCCGAAATGGTTGGTGTCTGCAGATTTCAACTATCACGGATGGTCCAGATATACCCAGCTTACACTGGATTTTGCCAAAGCACCTGTCGGAAACCAGGCAGATCCTACGGTTTCTGTTTCTCCTAAAAACTTCAGGAATTCCAAAACTTTCAGATTGGGAACCCAATATGCCTTCACCGATATGATCTATGGGCGTTTAGGAGCCTATTATGATGAATCGCCTTATTCTGACGAAAACTTCATTCCGGAAACTCCTTCTTTCAATACATATGTAGTAACCGGCGGAGTTGGTTTCAAACTGAAACAGTTTGGTGTGGATGTAGCCGGAGGATATGCTATGCCGCAGGCAAGAAATGTGAACAATAAAAACCTCGGTTTCTACGGACAGGCTAAAGCAACCGCATTCTATTTAGGACTTGGTTTATCTTACAATCCATTTTAATTGAAGACTATGAAAAAAATTATAATTTCTACATTCGCTATTTCCGCACTGCTTTTTACGACGGGCTGTGAGGATAAATTTGATAACGATGTAAAGGATATTGTGGTAACGAGAGGTGACGCAGATTTCTCCAATTATGTTTCCATTGGAAATTCCCTCACTTCAGGATACAGAGACGGCGCTCTTTACCAGGACGGCCAAAACGAATCCTATCCGAACATTATTGCCGGCCAGATGGTGCTTGCCGGAGGAGGAAGTTTCGTACAGCCGCTGATGGCAGATAACAACGGCGGATTGGTATTGTTGGGAAATACCATACAGGGAACTAAGCTTTATATTAAATCATTCACCAACGGGTCTCCGGACATCACCAATGTCTCCGCAACACCTACCACAAACGTACTGACTAAAATTACCGGAAAGCTGAATAACTTCGGGGTTCCGGGAGCAAAATCATTCCATCTGGTAGCTCCGGGATACGGAAATACTTCAGGGATTTTACTGGGAACAGCGAATCCTTATTACGTAAGGTTCTCGACCAGTGCTACTTCTACGGTTGTTGATGATGCGGTATTGCAGAAGCCTACTTTCTTCTCTTACTGGATCGGTAACAATGATGTGCTGAGCTATGCCACAAGCGGAGGAGCAGGAGTAAACCAAACCGGAAATGTAAATGTAGCAACCTACGGATCGAATGATATTTCAGATCCCAATGTAGTAGCAGGAGCCATTAAAGCAGGTCTTGATAAATTAAAAGCAGGAGGTGCAAACAAAGGGGTTATTGCAAATATCCCTTATATAACATCCATTCCGTTTTTTACTACGGTACCTTACAATCCGTTAACGCCTACATTGCTGGGTTCAAATATTACCGCTTTAAATACCAATATCTATGGGCCGTTGAAGCAGGTGCTTACCGCTCTGGGAGCAGGGACAAGACTTAACGTGCTTTCTTCGACAAGCAGTAATCCTGTTCTGATAAAAGATGCTACCCTTACCAATTTGTCTGCCGGAATTACGGCTGCGCTTACTCCATCGATCGGTGTAGCTGCAGCAACTGCATACGGGCAGATTTACGGACAGGCAAGGCAGGCAACAGCTGAAGATTATGTACTTCTAACAACAAGAGCCGTAATCGGAACTACAGCTACAAACGCACCGGCTGGATTAAACGTGTACGGAATTTCTTATCCTTTGGAGAATCAGCATATCTTAACAAAAACCGAAGCAGCTGCCGTAAAAACAGCAGTAGATGCATACAACTCTTCGATCAGAGGATTGGCAGATACTTACGGACTTGCATTCGTGGACGCGAATAAGAAAATGGTTGATCTGAACGGACAGTCCGGAATTTCGTGGGACGGTGTACGTTATTCTGCAAAATTCGTGACCGGAGGTACCTTCTCCCTGGATGGAGTACATCTTACCGGAAGAGGATATGCCTTAATTGCCAACGAATTTATCAAAGCAATTAATGATAAGTATAAATCTACTTTGCCTCAGGTAGATCCTAACAAATATTCGGGAGTTAAATTCCCTTAAGCACGGGTAAAATAAAAACTTAGAAGCCACAGGAGTAATTCTTGTGGTTTTTTTTTAAATTTGCAAAATCTTTAAAAAGTAAAAATGGCCGATCAGTTAAGTTATCTGTTTTGCACAAGGACCAGCCGGGACTTGGCAGAAAAAATTGCCCAATATTATGGGAAGGAACTAGGGAAAATCAACTTTCAGACCTTCAGTGACGGAGAATTCGAGCCGGTTCTGGACGAATCCGTAAGGGGAGGAAGGGTTTTCCTGATAGCCTCTACATTCCCGCCGGCAGACAATTTATTAGAGCTTCTTCTCATTATTGATGCCGCAAAAAGAGCTTCTGCCAAAAGCATTACGGTAGTGCTTCCTTATTTCGGGCTTGCCAGACAGGACCGGAAAGACAAGCCGAGAGCGCCGATCGGTGCCAAGTTGGTTGCCAATCTTCTGACCGCGGCAGGGGCTACAAGAATCATGACGATGGATCTTCACGCAGACCAGATTCAGGGATTCTTTGAAATTCCTGTGGATCACCTGTATGCCTCCACGATCTTTGTAGATTACATCAGAGACCTGAACCTGGAAAACCTTACCATTGCTTCTCCGGATATGGGAGGAGCCAAGAGAGCAAAAAACTATGCCGGTCACCTGGGCGCAGATGTAGTAATTGCTTACAAGGAAAGAAAAAAGGCAAATGTAGTGGAAGAAATGTTCCTGATCGGGGACGTAGTCGGAAAGAATGTAATCCTGATTGATGACATGATCGATACGGCGGGAACACTTTGTAAAGCTGCGGATATCCTGATGGAAAAAGGAGCAAAATCCGTAAGGGCCATGGCTACGCACGGCGTGCTTTCAGGAAAGGCTTACGACAATATCGAGAACTCGAAATTGCTGGAAGTGATTGTAACTGACTCCATTCCTGTTAAAAATAATTTGTCATCTAAAATAAAAGTGCTATCTTGCGCCCCATTATTTGCAGACGTTATGAAGATGGTTCATGAGCATCAGTCAATTAGCAGTAAGTTTGTTATTTAACTGATTTATAGGGGTTTGCAAGATTAATTTCAAACAATTTTTTAAATTTTTATAAATGAAATCTATTACAATTCAAGGTACAAAAAGAGAAAGCGTGGGCAAAAAGTCTACAAAAGCTTTACGTGATGCTGAATTAGTTCCTTGTGTTGTTTACGGAGGTGGTGAGCCATTGAACTTCTCTGCTACAGAGAAATCGTTCAAAGGTTTGGTATATACTCCTGAAGCACACACGGTATCTATTGAGGTTGATGGTCAAACAATTCCGGCTGTTCTTCAGGATATTCAGTTTCACCCGATTACAGACAAAATCCTTCATGCGGATTTCTACCAGTTAGCGGAAGACAAGCCGGTAATTATGGAAGTTCCTGTAAGAATTACAGGTCGTTCCAAAGGTGTTGTTGCGGGTGGTGTTCTTCGTCAGTCTTTCAGAAAGCTTAAAGTAAAAGCGATTCCTGCTAACTTACCAGACGAAATCGTTGTGGATGTTACGCCATTAAGAATCGGAAACAAACTTTATGTAGGAGGAATCAAGGCAGAAGGATATTCTTTCATGCACCCTGACAATGCAGTTGTTGTAGCTGTGAAGATGTCTAGAAATGCAATGAAAGGAGGTGCAGCAGCAATGGACGATGAAGATGAAGAAGAAGTTGCAGCAGAAGAAGGAGGAGCGGCTCCGGCAGCTGAAGAAACTGCAGCAGAATAAGAATTTCTTATCTAGAAATATGGAAACCTGTCAATTTTATTGGCAGGTTTTTTTATAATGAAACGGTTTTTGCAATAAAGGATTTGATAGTCAAAGATGAACTATTGATCATTATTGTATTCGGATTTTAATTTTTTATGATTGAATAAAATGGTTATCATTTGCTGAGTGCAACGCCCTTGCGCAAAAAAAATATCCACAATAAAACGATCCAGTCTTTGCGATACTTAGCGTTAAAATAAAAATATACATTTAGTCCATTGAATCTTTCTATTGATTTACAATGTATTGCTAACAACCGTCAGTTTCCCTTTGGAAAAAAAGCCGTAAATTTGAAGAGTTCTAAATAAGGACGTTTTAATTTAAAATGTAATAAATGTTTGACATTCAGGAAATCAGAAGTCAGTTTTCTATATTAGACCAGAAGGTGAACGGTAAACCGTTGGTTTACCTGGACAATGCAGCGACCTCCCAAAAGCCGGATTCGGTACTGAAGGTTTGGGAAACTTATTATAAAGAGCTTAATGCCAATGTACACAGAGGAATCCATACGTTGAGCCAGCTGGCAACGGAAGAAATGGAGCGTTCCAGAAGAAAGATTCAGAAATTCATCAATGCAAAGCATGATTTTGAAGTCATCTTTACCAAAGGAACAACAGAAGGATTGAACCTGATCTCTTATATTTTAACCCAAAAATTAAAGAAGGACGATGAGATCATCATTTCGTATCTGGAGCATCACTCGAATATTGTTCCGTGGCAATTGCTTTGCGAAAGAACCGGAGCCAAATTGAAAGTCATCCCGATGGATGAGAACGGGATTCTTCAGCTGGATGTTTTCGATACGTTGTTGAGTGAAAAAACGAAGATCGTTTCCATGAACCAGGTTTCCAATGCCTTGGGTGTTATTAATCCGGTAGGGGAAATCATTGCCAGAACCCGTAAAAACAGTGACGCTTATATCGTGATCGACGGAGCTCAGTCGGTACCGCATTTTACTATTGATGTCCAGGCAATGGACTGCGATTTTTTCGTATTCTCAGGACACAAAATGTACGCGCCGATGGGAACCGGGATTTTATACGGAAAACAGGAAATCCTTGAAGAGTTGCCGCCATTCCATGGAGGTGGGGAAATGATCGCCACCTGCTCGTTTGAAGAGACGACCTATGCCGGACTCCCTTTCAAATATGAAGCGGGAACTCCGAATGTCGGCGGAAATATTGCGCTGGGAGCCGCAGTGGATTTCATCCTGCAGACAGGTCATGAAAACATCAGAGCCCATGAAAATGCATTGCTGGAATATGCACAGAGACAGCTCCTGGAAATTGAAGGGCTAAAAGTATATGGTGAAAAAGCAAACCGTACCGGGGTTGTTTCTTTTAACCTGGAAGGCATCGGGATCGCTTCGGACGTCGGAATGATCCTGGACAAACTGGGAATTGCGGTACGTACAGGTCACCACTGTACACAGCCGATCATGAGTTTCTTTAATATCGCAGGAACCGTACGCGCAAGCTTTGCGGTATACAATACCTTTAATGAGATTGACATATTGGTGGAAGGTGTTAAAAAAGCACAGAAAATGCTGGGTTAATCATACCATTAAATATAAATATCATAGGAACGGCCAGAAATTTTTCTGGCCGTTTTTAAATCAGTCAATGTATTTTTGCAGTCTGGATACATAAAGTTTTTAATTAAAAAGTAATTTTTTTTAAAATGCTGTAACCTTTTCGGTTTTTCTTTGTCTTACTAATAGAAACAAGATAATTATGAAGCTTCTGTTTGGAAATAAAAAAGATGATTTGCTGAGCCGCCTGAAAAGGCAGGACCCGGCAGCGCAGAAAATTTTTTATGATCAGAATGTAAAGAAATTCCTGAGCATCAGCAGAAGCTACATTACGGATCTGTATCAGGCGGAAGATTGTGTCATCAAAGCATTCTGTAAGATCTTTAAAAATATGGAAAGCTTCAGAAACGAAGGAAGTTTCGACGGCTGGGCGAGAAGAATCGTGGTAAATGAATGCCTCAATTTTATCAAAAGCCATAAGACGGTGTTTTATTTGGATGATATCAACCCGGCTTATCTCGAAGAAGTATATGAAGAGGATCCTGTTTTTAACTTCAATGCACAGGAACTGCTGGATCAGCTTCCGGATGCGTACCGGATGGTTTTCAACCTCTATGTCTTTGAAGACTATTCGCACCAGGAAATTGCCGATGCCTTACAGATCTCTATAGCAGTGAGCAAGACACAGCTGTTCCGGGCCAAAGAAAAAATGAGAAAAATTTATTTTCAACAACAAAAAACACTGCAAAATGAACACTATTAAAAACAATATAGAACAAGAGATCAAAAAACAGATCGAAGAAAGGGAAATCGCCCCTACAAGAGATCTCTGGTCTGAAATTGAAAGCCAGTCTGCAATAAAAAAATCAAAACCCGCCATCAGTTGGTTATTGGCTGCTGCCTGCCTCATTTTAACCGCAAGTTTAGGAATCGTGCTCTTTTTTAATACAGGAAGCAATCCTGCTGAAACTTCTGAAAACAGAATTCGTACTGCCGCCACGCCTTCCGTTAAAAGTACTATAGGAAATGCTGCTCAAAAGGGAAATGCCGAGGAGCTGGCTGCTGCACCTGTAGAAGAAAAAATTGCGGAAGGGAACAGATCGGCTGATAGAAAAAATAATCTGCAGGAGCGGACTTCACAGCATTTCATAGAACCGGAAGAGCTTTCGGCCTTAAGGCAGAATTCAACACAGATCATATCGGAGATTTCACCCATCAAAGCGGAAAAGGCTATTGCGCAGACAGATTCTGCTAAAATCCAGGTGAAAAAGAAACGGTATGTAGATCCTTCCACTCTGCTTTTTTCTGTTGAACACAAAGATGTTATCGAAAAGACCAAAGGAAAAAGCAATGTTGCTACGATTGATCTAAACAGAAATTAACCCTTACTTTTTAACAATTAAAAACGGATCATATGATTAAGAAATTTATCATGATAGGCTTTGTATGCCTTTTATCAACAACGGGTTTTGCCCAGAAGAAGCCGGTTTTCAATCTTCAGCCGAAAGAAGATACCGAAGTAAGCCCGATCGTAAAGGAGAAAGTGGATGAATATGCAAAGGAGATCGATGCCATCATTCAGGAAGAAAAAAAATTGATGGAAGCGGAATTGCTTGAGCTCCAGTCGAAAAATCTGGACAAAGCGGAGTTCGATAAACAGAAGTCGCTCATTGCAGATGCTTACTCTCAGAAAATAGACCAGCGGATTGAGGCGCTTGGATTCGATATGGATTCTGTGATCCAGAAGCAGGTGCGCTATTCTTTATTGAATTCCGACATAGCTTCCAATGAAGAAGTAAAACAAAGGCTTTTGAAAAAGTTCAGGCCTACCAAAGATCTTTCTCCCTATGTTTCTTACGGAATTATTAGCCTTACGAATGATAAGCCGGACAATGCACTGGATACGAATTTACGCTACGCAGGAAATTTTGAATTTGGTCTGAAATTCAATTATCAGTTTGGCAGAACCAGCCGTCTGGGTCTGATTTCAGGAATCGGGTTTTCCTGGAGAACGCTAAGCATCGACAATAATATGTTTGTGGCAAAAGATGCGGGTTCCAACGTATATCTTGCTAACTACGACAAAGGATTAAGCAAAAGTAAGCTGAGAACCGGATATATTATCGTTCCGCTGGGATTACAGTATAATTTTTCAAAGCTGAAAAATGCCGGCATGGATGTGCAGTACCTGGATTATTCAGAAGGATTCAGAATCGGAGCCAATATCTATGGGGGAATTAAAATGTCGACCAACAACATCATCAAAGGCGAGGGGATCAGCAACCGCGACCGAAGTGAGTACCAAGTTAGCCCTTTCATCTACGGAGGACAGTTTACGGTTTCCTATAACGACTTCAGCATCTTCGTGAAAAAAGATTTCGGAAATTTCTTTAGAAACGGAAATTTCCAGAATGATAAAGCATTAATCTTCGGAGTAGCATTGTGGTGGTAAAAAAACACCCATGATTTATTCATATTTAAATGATAAACGCCGGAGAATTTCATTTCCGGCGTTTTTTATATTGATATGAGCTTTTATTACGTTACAAAATTTAATGAGGATATCCTGAATTTTAAAGTTCCAAAAAATAAAAATCAAAGATTTTTAAAAACTTTCGAACGCTTTTTCAGCATGAAGCATTCGGTTTCTTTTATCAGGCATGAATATCTTTTGTCCCTTTTGTGGTTAAATTTTAAATGGACTCAGGTCAATTATGTAACCTTATTTATTATTTCAGACTTCCCACCATATCCTCAGGCTTCACCCACTCATCAAACTGTTCGGCAGTTAAAAGACCGAGGTTCACGGCTTCCTCTTTCAAAGTCGTTCCGTTCTTGTGGGCGGTCTTTGCAATTTTCGCGGCATTTTCATAACCAATATGGGTATTCAGTGCAGTCACCAGCATTAATGATTTGTCCACCAGCTCTTTAATCCTTTCATGGTTTGGTTCGATACCGGCTGCACAGTGGTCGTTGAATGAAATACAGGCATCGGCAATAAGCTGGGCCGACTGCAGGAAGTTGTAAGCCATCACCGGCTTGAAAACATTCAGCTCATAATTTCCCTGCGTTCCGGCAAATGAAATCGTGGTGTCGTTTCCTAAAACCTGCGCGCAAACCATGGTCATGGCTTCATTCTGGGTAGGATTTACTTTCCCCGGCATAATGGACGATCCCGGCTCATTTTCCGGAATGTGGATTTCCCCGATTCCCGAACGTGGCCCTGAAGCCAGCAGACGGATATCCTGGGCAATTTTAAATAAGGAAACAGCCAGTTGCTTTAAGGCACCGTGAGATTCAACGATCGCGTCGTGAGCGGCCAGTGCCTCGAATTTATTTTCTGCCGTTACAAAAGGAAGTCCGGTAAATTGGGAAATATATTCAGCTACCTTTACATCATAACCTTTCGGCGTATTTAAACCGGTTCCTACTGCCGTTCCGCCCAAAGCCAGTTCGGAAAGATGAGGTAAAGTATTTTTTAGTGCTTTGATCCCGTAATTCAGCTGGGCTACATATCCGGAGAATTCCTGCCCTAAAGTCAATGGAGTTGCATCCATCAGGTGGGTTCTTCCGATTTTAACGATGTCTTTGAAAGCTTCTGATTTTTCAGCTAAAGTATCCCGTAATTTTTCAACCGCAGGAATCGTCACTTCCACCACTTTTTTATAAGAGGCGATGTGCATTGCGGTAGGATACGTATCGTTGGAAGACTGGGATTTGTTGACATCGTCGTTCGGATGTACTTCCGCCTTCTCTCCCAGCGCACCGCCGTTGTTTACATGCGATCTGTTGGAGATCACCTCATTCACGTTCATATTCGACTGCGTTCCGGAGCCGGTCTGCCAGATCACCAGTGGAAACTGGTCATTCAGCTTTCCTTCTAAGATTTCATCGCATACTTTAGCGATCATATCCCTTTTTTCAGCAGGGAGAACGCCCAGATCGGCATTGGCAAAGGCTGCGGCTTTCTTTAAATATGCAAAAGCTTCGATGATTTCATGCGGCATGGATCCTTCCGGTCCGATCTTGAAATTGTTTCTGGAACGTTCGGTCTGGGCTCCCCAGAATTTGTCGGCAGGAACCTGTACTTCACCCATGGTGTCTTTTTCTATTCTGTAATTCATTGTGATGGATAGATTTAATTTAACCATAAAAAGCATAAAAATTCGGTTTAAATTTTAAGATTGATATTGAGAAAATGAAATCTTTGATTTTTACTCACGTGTTCTCTTGTGCTCAAATTTTTAACTTAAAACTTATGTGACTAATGTGCCACAAAAACTTTTGTGCCTTTTGTGGTTTAAAAAGTTTTCCTAAAGTTAATCATTGCCTCAAACATTCGCAATTTATAATCATTATAAATATCAATCTAAGTCACTGATTTTGCTCATGCTTTTTTCACGATGTTTTATTTTTGCAGCCAAAGAAAAGTAAATGGAATTTAGATATCAGGATCCGTATCCGATTCAGAAAGATGATACGGTGTATAAGAAGCTTACCTCAGACTATGTAAAAGTGGAGCAACTGGGAGACCGCGAAATTTTAACCGTTGATCCGAAAGGGTTGGAATTGTTGGCGGAAGAAGCCATGGCGGACGTTTCTTTTATGCTTCGCTCTTCACACCTTGAAAGTCTGAGAAGAATCATCGATGATCCTGAAGCAACGGATAACGACCGTTTTGTTGCCTACAATTTGTTGCAAAACGCGGCAGTGGCAGCAGAGGGTGCCTTACCGTCCTGCCAGGATACCGGGACGGCAATCGTGATGGGGAAGAAAGGGGAAAATGTATATACAGGCGTTGATGACGGTGAATATTTAAGCAAAGGAATCTATAATACCTATCAGAAAAGAAACTTACGGTATTCCCAGGTGGTGCCTTTGACGATGTTCGATGAAAAGAACTCAGGTTCCAACCTTCCGGCGCAGATCGATATTTATGCTAAAAAAGGAGATTATTATGAATTTTTATTCTTAACCAAAGGAGGCGGTTCTGCCAACAAGACGTTCCTTTACCAGAAAACAAAATCGTTGCTGAACGAAAAATCTCTGGAAGAATTCATCAAAGAAAAAATTTCGGATTTGGGAACTGCGGCCTGTCCGCCTTACCACCTGGCTCTGGTGATCGGAGGGACTTCCGCTGAAGCGAACCTGGCTGCCGTAAAAAAAGCATCCGCGAAATATTACGATAATCTTCCGACAGAAGGAAACGATGCCGGACAGGCTTTCAGAGACCTGGAATGGGAAGCGAAAGTACAGAAGATCTGCCAGGAAAGTGCCATCGGAGCGCAGTTCGGAGGGAAATACCTTACGCATGATGTACGGGTGATCCGGCTTCCGCGCCACGCCGCATCCTGTCCGGTGGGAATGGGGGTTTCCTGTTCGGCAGACCGTAACATCAAAGGAAAAATTACCAGAGACGGAATTTTCCTGGAGCAGTTGGAAGTAGATCCGAAAAGATTTTTACCGGCAACGCCGCCACACCTTGAAGAAGCGGTGGAAATCGATCTGAACAAACCGATGCCGGAAATTTTAGCCGAACTTTCAAAATACCCGATCAAAACAAGATTAAAATTAAACGGCACACTAATCGTTGCACGAGATATTGCCCACGCGAAGATCAAGGAGATCCTCGACAGCGGCCAGCCGATGCCGGAATATTTCAAAAACCACCCGATCTATTACGCGGGGCCCGCAAAGACACCGGAAGGAATGGCTTCAGGAAGTTTCGGACCGACAACTGCGGGAAGAATGGATGTGTATGTGGATGAATTCCAGAGCCACGGCGGAAGCATGATCATGCTGGCCAAAGGAAACAGAAGCAAGGACGTTACAAACGCCTGTGGTAAATATGGAGGGTTCTATCTAGGATCCATCGGAGGGCCTGCTGCCATCTTGGCGAAAGACAATATCCTTTCGGTTGAGGTCGTAGATTTCCCAGAATTAGGCATGGAAGCGGTACGGAAGATCGAAGTGAAAGATTTCCCGGCGTTCATTATTACCGATGATAAAGGGAATGATTTCTTTGCGGATCTGGCGCACTAAAGAACAATTTATAAAATAAATACTACTTTGTATTGCATGGTACTTTTTTAAAAGCTACTTTTGCAATACAATTAGTATCATGAAAAAAACATTTCTCGCTTTACTATTAAGCATTGCTCTTATTAATTTATCATTTGCTCAGCTTACTCAAAAGATTGACAGCATTATACAAACAGGATTTAAGGATCCGAATGCTCCGGGCGGAGCCTTTCTGGTTTCAAGAAAGGGTAACATTATTTACGAAAAAGCTTTTGGAAAAGCCAATCTTGAATTGAATGTCGACATGACTACCGATAATGTTTTCCAAATCGGTTCCATGACCAAGCAGTTTACGGCAGTTTCAATTCTTATTCTCGAGCAACAGGGAAAACTGAAGGTAAATGATCCCGTTTCTAAATATATTCCTGATTATCCTTCGGGAAATACAATTACCATTCATCATCTTTTAACGCATACTTCGGGTATTAAGGATTTCACCAAAATGAAAGCCCTTTCGGAAATTGCCCAGAAAGAAATGTCTCCAAAAATGATGGTAGACTTTTTTAAAAATGAGCCGGTAGATTTTCAACCCGGGGAGAAGTTCGACTATAACAATTCCGGCTATGTATTGCTGGGATACCTGATCGAACTGGTTTCCGGTGAAAAATATGAAGATTTCGTTAAGAAAAACATCTTTGAAAAAGCAGGAATGAACCATTCTTTTTATGCGAGCGACCGGAAAATTATTAAGAACAGGGCCTATGGCTATCATGAAAAAAGCGATGGCTTTGTCAATAAAACAGTTATTAGCTTCAGTGTTCCGTTTGCGTCCGGTTCGCTGATGTCTACCGTGGAAGATATGCTGAAGTGGCAGAAAGCCATCAATGGCAACCTTATCCTGGATGCGGCCCATACCCGAAAAGTATTTACCAAATATAAGCTCAACAGCGGTGAAGAATTTTCCTACGGCTACGGATGGCATCTGAAAGACATTAAAGGAGTACCCGACAGAGAGCACGGAGGAAGTGTTTTCGGATTCAAATCCATGGCGGTCTATATCCCGGAAAAAGACATCTATGTTGTAGGATTCAGCAATTGTGACTGTCATTCCCCGACCCAGATCATAAAAGATATGGCAGGGCTTGTCGTGAAGAACCCGCAATAACGGAACAGTATTCGCTCCTGATTAGTTTAAAATCAAAATAAATAATAAAATAGGATGTGTATATTTTGTGTAAAAAAATAAAAAGTCCTATTTTTGCCTAAAATCTTTAAGAAAAATGATAACGATTTTATCAGCATTTTGGCCGTTTTATCAGTTCCTTTGGACCGTATTTTTCATCATTATGTTCCTTGTAGGGTTCTGGTGTATTTTCATGTTCTTCGGATTTGTTATCCCGTTATGGTTAACGGAAGGTTTGAAAGAATACTTCGGAAAAGTGAAGCCGTTCAATCCTGAAGACATCAGAAGCAAAATGGTGTATGAGCAGGAAGGTGTAGAGGTAATTTACAACGAGCCTAAAGGTCATGGCCCGTTTATTCATGATCATGGTCATGACAGCCACGAAAAAGGACATCATTAATTGATTGTCATTGCTTTTTCACCTGAATTCTGAAAAAGCAATATCAAAGCAAAACAACATATATTAAAACCACTTATTTTAAGTGGTTTTTTTAATTAATAAACTAACGCAAATTCGACAGCATCTACCTGATTTCAGGTAATTTAAAAAAGTAAATAAACTGAAAAAGGAAGATACTCATCAATTTTAAATAAAGTTATCTTTAATAGAAAATAGCAAAATCGTTTGATATGTAAAACCATTAATAATACGTTTATCAACGAACTTCCAGCATCCGGCTTCCCTCTTCCAGCCTTTTCAACCTGGTCTTTGCAAAACTACTCCGTCCTGAGCTTTTCCGGCGCAACGCCGAATTTCTTTTTAAAGGCGCGGGTGAAATTCTGGACATACTCATATCCGCATTCAATGGCGATCTCTTTGATCATCATTTTCTTATCAATGATCAGCTTTTTGGCTTTCAGCATTCTCAGTTCTGACATATAATCGCTTACCGTAAGATGGTACTGTGCTTTAAATTCTTTCCGGATCTTGTTCTGATTGATCCCGATCAGTTTCCCGATCTCCTCAACTTTTATATTTCTGTGGTAATTCTCATCGATAAATTTTTTAATCACGGAAGGAGTCCGGGGAACTTCTTCCAACGTATTTTTTTCATGAAACTGTTCAAAAATAAGGAGCAGCAACTTGATCATTTTAGCTTCGACAAACAATTTTTGCAGCACTCCTTTTTTGGAATAGCTAATAATTTCCTTTAAAATGAAGTGCATTTCCACTGTCATAGAAGGAGGCGTTTGCCTATGCAGGAAAATATAACGGTTCCGGATCATGCCTTCCAGAATCTCGGCATTTTCCTTATTGGATTCCGGATTGATGAGGTTTGAAATATAGTCGTAATTGATCTGGATCTGTAAGTATCTGAGCATCCCTTCATCTTCCGTCCACAATTCGGCAGTGCTTTCTTCACGGGAATAATGCAGGATATACTGGTTTTTTTTAAACAGGAATTCCGTTCCGCAGCCTTCGGCACTGAGGTGAATATTTTCGCTTAGAAAAAAAAGAAGGTTGAAGCTTGCTCTGCCTGCTGTCATATTGGATTTGGAAAACATACCTGTATACAACCTTTCCTTCAGAAAAATGTTGATGTTTTCAGAACTGAACAATAATTCCTGATTCTTCATACAATGGTTTTAAAAATGGTACAAATACGATAACAAAAAGTTTGTTAATGATAATCTGATCTTCAATAAGTCCAATACTTTTGCGCAAAATTAATTATAATTTAGAATAAATAAAAATAATATTTGCGATGAATAAGTTATTTACTTCTTTTTGCACAACAGGGCTGGCGGTTTTGGTATTAATACTATCAGGGTACGCAGATGCACAGTCCTGCAACAATACAGATCCGGGAAACACTCCCGGAAATACAGGATGTGTGTCTTTCGTCTATCGGGGACAGGGAGTGACTTACTCTACGGTAAGAAGCGCGGACGGAAAGATCTGGCTCCGGCAAAACCTGGGAAGTAGCGCGGTAGCTTCGTCATTAACCGATACCGGAGCCTACGGAGACCTGTTCCAGTGGGGAAGATGGGATGATGGCCATCAGCTGAGGAATTCCGCCCTGCAGGCGAACGCTCCTACACCGAATAATCCTTCCGGACTCAGCGGTAACAGTACAGGTTTTTATTCGGCAGGTTATAATTCATCGGCCAACTGGTGGTCGGAAGGTGCCCCGGATAATCAGTGGACGGCATCAAGCCCTTCTTCTGTCACTGCGGTAAACGGAGCAGATCCATGCAAAGCCATCGGAGCCGGATGGAGGCTTCCTACAGTAAATGAAATAGAGACTGTTCTTACAGCGGAAAATATTTCGGACACAAGTTCCGCGCTTGCCAGCAACCTGAAGCTGGTGCCTGCAGGTATAAAAGACTACAACGGAATCTTTTCACCGGGAATCAGGCTTTATCTATGGTCTTCTTCATCATCGCCTTATGCCGGTTCCGGCCAGCATCTGTATATCAGCCAGTATTCTGCACTTACCAATAGTGGAGGAAGAGATGGGGGAATGTCCGTAAGATGCATTAAAAATACTTCAGTCATATTGGGAACTTCTGACTTTGGAAAGTCTTATACAGGCGTCTATCCTAATCCGACCAACGGTATTTTAAACATCAAAACAGATACTCCTGCTGAAAATGTGATGATGTTCAACGCGGCAGGACAAAAATTAAATATTGAATTTTCTGAAAATAGAATTGATCTACAACAGTTTCCGAAAGGACTCTATTTTCTGGAAATTCATTTGAAAGACGGAAAAACACTTTCCCGAAAAATTCTGAAAAAGTAATGCCCAATGGGTGATAATCATTAAATGTTCGGAAATGATGATCTCTTTGGGTAAAAATAATTTCATAAAAGATTAAATAGAATTTAGAAATAAAAAGGATTGATTATGTTTAAAAATTTATATAATGCAGTACAAAAAATCGGGGTAAGTTTAGGATTACTTACTACAGCTGCAAATTATTCCTACGCTCAACAGTGGGAAAATGTCGGAGGAATATCAACGGTTTCTACGGGTGGAACAAGTTTTAACAATCTGGCCATAAGTCCGTCAGGAAAATATTTTCTTTCTTATTATGATGTGACAGCGGCTAAAGGTTCGGTACAGATGTTTGACGGAAGTTCATGGTCATACGTCGGTGGCAGTCCCGGGATTACCAATAGTTATGCGACATACAATTCCCTGTCATGGGCCCCGAACGGAAATATTTATTATACCAACCAGGGAACCGGTCTGGAAGTTCGGGAATTCAACGGAACGGCCTGGTCGCAGCTGCCAAATCCCACTACCTCTATGGTAAATTATCAGGCATCGGCTGTTTCTCCTTCCAATGTTCTTTTTACCTATTCCACCCACAATTCGGGAATGGTGCAGCGTTATGTAAACGGAGCCTGGGAGCAGGTCGGAAATACCGGGTTTTCCGGCGGAGCATCTTTTGCGGAAATGGTGATTGGCACTAATAATAAAGTCTACACCTGCAATGTCTCCGGAGGTGTAAAAGTATACGAAAATATAACAACAGCCACTTCTTCAGACAGCTGGACTTTAGTGGGAGGAAGTATTGTGGATGCCGCATCTTCCAGCGAACAGTACAATTCAGATATAGCGATCGATGCGAATAATAATCTGTATGTGGCTTATGTTTCCAATTCCGCCAACGGACAGAAGTTAAATGTAAAAAAATTCAACGGAACAGCCTGGTCGCAGTTGGGAAATGCTAACTTTTCCAGTGGCAGGGTACAGCATTTGGCTATTGCCGTTACCAATACGGGAGATCCGTATGTCGTGGCCAGCCGATGGGAGAATGATGATTTTTCGAGAAATACAGTCTATAAACTGAACGCTGCCACCCAAACCTGGGGAGCATTCGGCGGAAACTTCATTTCCGACGGACAGGCGGTTTACAATGATCTAGCCTATGACAAAGCAAATAATTATCTCGTTCTGGCGTATTCGCAAAACGGAACAAAAGTGAAAAGGATTTCGCTTAGTCCGGCTTGTAATAACATGGATCCGGGGAACAATCCGGGAGATGTGGGCTGTGTAACATTCAATTACAGAGGGCAGCAGGTTAGTTATACAACGGTGAGAGCGGCAGATGGAAAAATCTGGCTTCAGCAGAATCTGGGAAGTGCCCGGGTGGCAGCCTCTTTCGATGATGCTGGTTCTTACGGCGATCTTTTTCAGTGGGGAAGATGGGACGATGGCCATCAGCTGAGAAATTCGGCAGCGGCAGCGACTCCTTCTGTAAATTCACCGGACGGATTAGCCGGAACCAATGCTTTTGTGATTGGTTCAGGGGTTGCTTCCTGGTGGTCAACAAATGCCACCAGTGACCAATGGAATGTTGATTCTCCATCTTCGGTAAATGCAGCAACCGGAGCAGATCCCTGCAAGGCAATAAGTCTGGGCTGGAGACTTCCGACTTCGGCGGAATGGGGAACCCTGGTAAGTGCAGAAGGAATCAATAATCCGGCAACCGCTTATGCAAGCCGATTAAAACTGCCGGCCGGAGGATACAGGAGCAATACTTCAGGAGCTTTTACCTTTGTCGGGCAGCGCGGGTATTTCTGGAGTTCCGACACAGCGAATTCCGGAGGCAAATTTTTATATGTCGGATCATCAATCGTAACGCCGGCTTCCGGAGGTCCGAGAGGTCAGGGAGAATCGGTAAGATGTATGAAAGATTTTTCTGCACTGGCTACATCTGACATTGGCCTTGCTGTAAAACCCATCCAGGTATATCCGAACCCGACCAATGGAATTTTAAATATTAAATCAGATTCATCAATTGAGGCCGTACACATTACAAATGCAGTAGGGCAGAAAGTAGAGGCTCAGTTTTCAGGAAACCAGATCAATATGCAGGGAATGCCTAAAGGAATGTATATGATAGAAATAAAATTAAAAGGTCAGCAGCAGGCCATTTCCAAAAAAGTAATTAAGAATTAAATTTTCGTCCATATTTAGTTGATTGACAGAAGACTTTGTAAAAGAAGTCTTCTGTTTTGTTTTAAACCGGTTTTAAATTTAGATATGGTACGATATTCAGGACCGGATTGCTTTTTAATGATAACGATAGAGTAAGTTTTTTTCTATAGTATTGACGGCCAATAGATACTATTTCAATAGATTAAATAATTTTTTTGATACAGAACGAAAAGGTGATGAAAAATAAATTATCTTTATTAAACTGTACTAAAAAATTGAAAACTGTATGAAAAAGTTTTATTCAGGTCTATTATTGCTGATCGTGGCGCTTTCGTTTGGCCAGATCAGTTATACCATTACACCGAATCCGTTCAATGAAACGAACGCGATTACCTTAACCGTCCCGGGAAACCAGATTGATGAAACGGCTTGGGGCGTTTCGAACAACGCCATTTACATATGGTCCTGGTCGCTGGATACCAACTACCAGAACAGCCAGGACTGTCCTACCAACGGAAGCTGGAACAATTCCAACGAGGCCAACAGGCTCAGCTATAATGCAGCTACCGATACCTATTCCCTGTCTTTTACCCCCACCACTTTTTACGGGAGAACGGGCATCGGGAGGTTTGGCTTTTTATTAAAAGATAAAACGGGAGCTCACCAGACCTCACCGGATATCTACGTTAATGTCGGAATCTTAAACCTGACCATGACCAATCCTGCGGCAAACAGCTTAACATCCGTTCCGGTAGGGAATTCGATCAACATTACGGCGACAACAAATGTAAACGCTACCTTCCAGCTTAAAGCCAACGGAACGGTGGTGAATTCTACATCAACACCTTCCACTTCCTATTCCTACAGTTACACCGTAACCCAGGATGCGAATATGGAACTGATTGCAACCGATGCCAATTCAACGGTAAAAAATGCAACATTCACGTTGCAGGTTCCGAGAAATGTGGTTTCACAGGCTATTCCGAGCTGGATCAGGCAGGGGATCAATTACAACCCTACCGATAATACAAAGGTTGGGCTTGCTTTGTATGCTCCATTTAAAAATTTCGTTCATGTGATCGGAAGTTTCAACAACTGGACGGTAAATGATGCTTATCTGATGAAGAGAGACACAACCAATCCGGATTTATACTGGATTGAGCTGAGCGGTCTTATCCCACAGCAGCTGTACACTTTCCAGTACAGGACCAATGATCTCAGAAAAGTGGCAGATCCTTATTCTCCGCAGATTTTATCTTCTTATGACGATCAGTATATTTCCGCTTCCACGTATCCGAACCTGCCGGCATTTCCTGCCGGGCAGGGCTTTGAAGTTTCGATGTTTAAAACCGGACAAACACCGTACAATTGGCAGGTGACCAACTTCCAGCGTCCGGCTAAAGAAAATCTTGTGGTTTACGAATTACTGCTGAGGGATTTTACGCAGGAGAAAAACTGGCAGTCACTCATCAATAAAATCACTTATTTAAAAGGATTGAACATCAATGCCATCGAGCTGATGCCGATCATGGAATTTGAAGGAAACCTGTCATGGGGGTACAATACGTCTTTTCATTATGCTTTAGATAAGGCTTATGGAACTCCTGAAAAATTCAAGGAATTTGTAGACCTGTGCCACCAAAACGGGATCGCCGTTATCCTTGATGTTGCTTTCAACCATGCTACAGGGCGTTCTCCATTGGCAAGACTATGGAATATCGATCCGGATGGAGACGGTTACGGCGATATTGCAGCCAACAATCCTTACTTCAATCAGGTGCCTAAACATTCCTATAATGTCTTTAACGATTTCAACCATACCAGTGCTTCAACGAAATATTACGTTGAAAGATGTCTTCAGCAATGGCTGACGGAATACCGTATTGACGGTTTTCGTTGGGATTTAACGAAAGGCTTTACCCAAAGCTGTTCCGAAAACGATGAAACCTGTACCAATGCCTATCAGCAGGACAGAGTGGATATCCTAAAATATTATGCCGACAGACAGTGGGCGCTTGATCCTAATTCCTACATGATCTTTGAACATTTGGGAACGGATGCGGAAGAGCAGCAATGGGCAAATTATAGAGTTGCGGAAGGAAAAGGGGTCATGCTGTGGAATAACCAGAACGGTTCTTATAACCAAAATACCATGGGTTACAAAGAAAACAGCAATTATGACAGGATGAACCATGCGCTTCACGGTTTTACCAACATGTCTGCAGTAGGATACGGAGAAAGCCACGACGAAGAAAGGCTGATGTTCAAAAACCTGGCCTACGGTGCGGTGAGCGGAAGCTACGATGTGAAAAACCTGAATACGGCGCTTAACAGAATGAAGACTTTCGGGGCGACATTCTTTACGATTCCCGGTCCGAAAATGATCTGGCAGTTCGGGGAGCTTGGGTATGAATTCAGCATCAACCGATGCCAGGACGGTACGATTAACAACGGGTGCAGAACGGATCAGAAGCCGATCGCATTTTCTTTGAACTATGATACGAATACCAGCAGAAAAGTGGTGTATGATACCTGGGCAAAAATTATCAACTTCAGGAACTTATATCCGGTTTTCAGATCGAAAACATACTCCATAGAATCAAACAATTTAGCTAATGACCCGAATGGACTGATTACCCGGATTTATGTATATGATAACCTGTTAACATCAGGGATGAAGAATGTAGTGGTGCTGGCAAATTATACAACAGCTGCCCAGAATGTGATACCGTATTTTCCTTACACCGGACAATGGCAGAACCTGATGGATAATTCTATTATCAATGTAACATCCACCACGGCTCCGATAACCCTTCAGCCGGGAGAGTTCAGAATTCTGGGCAATTATACCACTAGTTTATCCACAGCTGATGTAAATGCTGCAAATAAGCTTTCGCTTCAAATTGCGGATAACCCGGTGAAAAACGGTTTGGCTAAATTAATTTATCACAAAGCGAAGAATGGGGAGATCTTCATCTATGATTTAAGCGGCAGAAGAATGGATTCATTTAAGCTAAGCGGTGAAAACGGAACTTATGAATTGAAAGTAAATTATCCTGCAGGAACATATCTTATTCATTTAAAATCAGATACAGGAATTGCGATTCAGAAAATGATTGTTAAATAACCTGTGGATAAATCTGAAATTAATCCAAAAGGAGGTCATGAGAATGATCTCCTTTTTATTTATCCATAGTTTATCCACCGTAAAGCCGGGATTATCCTTACAATATTAACGGCTTTTCCATACGTTTTCCACATCTTTTTCCGCAACGAAATTAGGGGTTGTCCAGACCTTCTCAACATCTTATTCATACGTTATCCATATTTTATTCACAGCGGTTCAAATTTTTATTCAGATTATTTGCGTGGTTACTCATATCCAATTCACAGTTTCCCAAGAGGCAATTAACAGGTTATCCACAACTTATTCACAACTGGAAAAATAAATAGTAGTGACCTGATGTTTATCCGGTCAAAATAAATTTTATATTAGTGGCAAAATAACTTTAGAAAAGTTAAATCAGATAGACGCAATGCGTAAATCCGAATGTTAGCAGCAATGAAAAAATCTACGCAAATTGAGCATCATACAAAAAAACAAAGTTTTAGTATTCCATTTTATCTTGTTTATATTATCGGGTACATTTATCTGGACAATAAATGTTTTAGGGCAGATCAGTTTTCATGAAAATGCTTTTTTTCCATTTTTTATTCGTTCAATGATATTAGCAGGCCTTGTGATCTTATCTTATTATTTAAACGATAAGTTTAGTAAAAAGAATGCCCTGAACGGAAGTATATTAAAATGTAAACCGGGATCCGTAGGCCAGTGTTTCGGGGGAAGTATTCTGGGGTTTTTATTGATAGGGGGCATGTGGGCAATCCTGTATCTCATTTATCCTTTCGACATTATAAGAAATCCCGTTTCGAAAATTGTTCCGGTAATGGATATTGTTTCCTATAGTTTGGGTAATACCCTCGAAGAGTTATTGTTCAGAGGCTTTTTGCTGCTTGCCTCGGTAAGACTCTTTGGAAAGACAGGCGCGGTTCTTTTTGTTTCGATTCTTTTCGGGCTTTTTCATTTACCCGGATTCGGACTAACGAAAGAAGGATTAAGTATGGCTGTGACAACGTTTACCATGTCGTTGCTTTTTATTGCCGTGATTTACTACACGGGATCCATCTGGCCGGCCGTTACATTACATATCACGCTGAATCTCATTTTGCATACGTTGGGCTTCGACGGAGCAGGGCAGGGAATATTCCGGATTGAACTTGCTGCATCCGATGTCAATGGGCTTTTTTTCACTCTGATCTATGAAATTGTTATCATTACCTTGGCGATATGGATATTCAGCAGAGGAAGAAAGGAGATATAAAATGCTGTCCACTATGGAATGGCAGGATAAGGATCCCAAGTCATTGTATCTTCATATAGCCGGAGCTATTGTCTTTCAGCCGGATGTAAGAAAGATTTTTATTACGGTCTCAAAAGCAATCCGGCAGATTGCAGATCAAAGCGCAGGAAGGCTTATGTATAATTACTACTAAAAAAATGATCCCGGATTAAAAATAGAAATATAAGCCGGAAATCGGTCGGGTTGTACTTTGCTTCACTACAATTTATTAGTTTTACATTATGTTCAGCTTCTTTAAAGATTATTTAAAACAATGTACGGAAATTTCCGAAGAGGAGATTCGGGTTATTTACAGCAAAGGGAAAGAGCGGAACCTCCGCAAATCGCAATCGCTTCTGCACGATGGAGAGGTATGGAATTATAATTGTTTTATTATCAGTGGATGTTTCAGATTGTACCGTTTTGGGGAGGACGGTACGGATCATACTATGCGCTTCGGTATTGAGAGCTGGTGGATGACATACCAGGAAAGCTATAACAACAGGACACCGTTTGAATATAATATTGAAGCGCTTTCCAAAAGCACCGTCATCCTGTGGACAAAAGAAGACTGGCAGTATCTGCTGTCAGCCATTCCTGCACTGAAATTATTCGAAACGGGACTGCAGGCAAGGGCCTATGAAGCCAGCCAGCGTAGGATTTATTCATTGATCAGCGGTTCAGCCGAAGAAAAATATATAGAATTTCAAAAGACGTATCCTCAGATCTTTAATAAGGTTCCTTTATATATGGTTGCATCCTACCTTGGCATGTCGCGTGAAACCTTAAGCAGAATCAGGAAAGAGGGCAGCGTAAAAAATAAGACCTGATCATTCTATCAGGCCTTAATTTCAATTAATAAAATTGCTTAAATCGGAGGATGAAGATCCGAAAAAGAGCCTGCACTTTCAAGCAAGGATGCTACATGCAGGATCATTGGCTCCGCATGCCAGCTTCCAATAATTTGTACATTGATAGGTAAGCCCTCTCGGCTGGTTCCAAATCGCATCGATACTCCGGGAAGTCCGGTAACATTTAAAGGAACAGTCGCTCCCTGGAGGTAAGTGGCGTCAACATTTTTCCCATCTATTACAAAATGTTCTTCCCCGTGCGGATAAGCCGGAATAGGCAGAACATGAGTCAACAGTACATCGTATTGGAAAAAATATTCTGCAAAACCGTCTCTTATGCGCTCAGCTGCCTGCTCCGCATGGATATAATCTTTCATGGAAGTTTCCGGTAAAGAAAGCATCGTTTTTGCCATTTTGTAGATCTCATCTTCACTTCTTCCTTCAGTGGTCTGTCTGAATGCTTCTTTCATTTCCATGACATGGATTCGATTAAAAACTTCTAAGACAAAATCCTTTTCAAGAGCCGGAATTTCTACCTGCTCTACTATATGCCCCAGTTCTTTCAATGCAACTGCCGCAGATTTTACGGTATTGGCAACCTCAGGATCGACAGGCCCGAAGCCGGGTCCCACCATCCATCCTATCCGGAGTGGCCGATCGGGGATGTTTCTCTGAAGATGGTTTGATGGCGCCTCAAAGGATGCAAATCCGTCCTTGCCGTCAGGCCCTGATAATACAGAAAATGCCAGTGAAAGATCGCGGATGCTTCTGGCCATCGGTCCCACATGCCAGAACCGGCGCGGAACGCGGGGCCATATTCCCGTCATCGGAATGCTTCCGTGAGTGGCTTTCAAAGAAACGATCCCGGTTTGTGCAGCAGGTCCACGGACCGATATGGCAAGGTCGGTGCCCAGCCCGATCGGTGACAGGCCTGCTGCAATAGCTGCCGATTCGCCCCCGCTTGATCCGCCGGGAGTAAGGCTTAAATCCCATGGGTTATTGGTGCGGCCGCTCAGTAAATTATCACTTTCAATCCAATACGAAAATTCGGGGAGATTGGTTTTGCCCAGTAATATTCCTCCGGCATTTTTCATTCTTGCAACACTTGTTGCATCCCTGTCCGGAATACGTCCTTTAAAAATAGGCGATCCTCTCTGCGTCAGAACATTTAAGGTGTCGATAGAATCCTTTACGGTAAACGGAACTCCGTGAAAGGGACCAAGCTTTTCACCGCTCAGAACCATCTTTTCAGCCAGTTCCGCTTCCCTGACCGCATGGTCTGAAAGTGTTACCATCGCATTTATGGATGGAGTTAATGAATTAATTCTTTCATGAAGGGTTTTCAAAACCTCCACAGGGGATATTTCCCGGTTACGTATTAATTCGGCCAGACTGCTTGCATCTTGATAATAAATGGGTTGTGTGTTCATAATTCTTTTTTTAACTAAGGTTGGTTGTAAAATGATTTCATTAAATTTTACTACATCACAAAAATATTATCGGACCACCTGCCGGCGAAAGGTCTTTTGACACTATTTGAGCGTGACAATTGTCACAATAAGAATGAAATAAATTAATTAATACAGGTTCTGAAAGCCTGTCCGGAAGGTACCGGGATATATTCTTCTGTTTGTAAAGCCGAATCTCTTATTTCAAGACAAAAGAACAAGGTCTCCACTTTATGTACAATCGCAAACTATACTTTTACAATGAATTAATAATCCGTATCTTTGCACCCACAAAATTTTCATAATGGCTAAATCATTAATTCCAAAATTAGAAGCTATAAAACAGAGATATAATGAGGTGGCCGACCTTATTATACAGCCTGATGTGATTTCTGACCAAAAAAGATATTCTTCTTTGAACAAAGAATATAGCGATTTGGGAAAAATTGTAAGAGTTTACGATCAATATAAAGGGGCTTTGGACACGATTGAAGAATCTGATGAAATCATTGCTGACGGATCAGATAAAGATTTTGTAGAGCTGGCAAAAATCGAGAAGAACGAAGCCCTGGAAAAAATTCCGGGACTGGAGGACGAATTAAAAGTATTGCTGATTCCGAAAGATCCTGCAGACGATAAAAACGTTATTGTAGAACTTCGTGCCGGGACCGGTGGGGATGAAGCGGCGATTTTCGTAGAGGATATTTACCGGATGTATTCCATGTACTTTAAAACAAAAGGATGGAGACATGAAGTAACAGACTCTAACGAAGCGGCCAAAGGCTACAAAGAACTCATTATGAAGGTGGAAGGAGAAGGCGTGTACGGAATCATGAAATTTGAATCCGGCGTTCACCGTGTACAGCGTGTTCCGGAAACCGAATCCCAGGGAAGGGTTCATACTTCAGCCATTACGGTAGCAGTTCTTCCGGAAGCTGAAGAGGTGGATTTTGAATTGAATCCGGCGGATATCGAAATGCAGACTTCCAGATCCGGAGGAGCGGGAGGTCAGAACGTAAACAAAGTTGAAACGAAAGTTCAGCTGACGCACAAACCGTCGGGATTGGTGGTAGTTTGTCAGCAGGCCCGTTCCCAGTTGGCCAACCGTGAACTGGCGATGGAAATGCTGAGAACCAAACTGTACGATATCGAATTGCAGAAAGTGCAGGGTGATATTGCCGCCCAGCGTAAATCGATGGTTTCTACGGGAGACCGTTCTGCAAAGATCAAAACGTACAACTATCCTCAGGGTAGGGTTACGGATCACCGGATCAACAAATCCATGTATAATCTGGATGCCTATATGAACGGTGATATTTCCGAAATGATTGATGCGGTAATCATGGCGGAAAACGCTGAAAAAATGAAAGGCGAAGAAGAAAATTTATAAAATCTTTATCATAAAATCTTTTTAAAGTCTCCGGATTCCGGAGACTTTTTTTATAATTATCACAATAAAAACCTCTTGTTAGGTACCACATACATAACATCGATCTATTACTATTATGCTGTCTTTCATTAGATTATTGAAGTAAGATTTTTGAATTCAGTAAAAATAATTCAGTAATTTTTAAATAATGTTAAAAGATTATTGAAAATAATAGGTACATTTATAAAATGCTTCCGGATTTATCAGGGAGCTGGGGAATAAATTATACGCTAATTTGAATAATACATTTATGAAAAATCTTACGGCTGCTTTTTTGGTAGCGATGCTTTGCTTTACGCAAAATTTACGGGCTCAAAACATTTTACCACCACAAAAAGTCTTTAACCTTTATTTTGATTCTTTTGTAAAATACAATGACGATTCTTTAAAAGAGCTCAACAGCTATCTGATTAATTTTTTAGGAAAAGAGAATACCCATAAAATGAGCCTAAATGAATCTTACGATCAAAAAGTTGACAGTTTTACCAATATCTTTCTATCGAACCTCCCAACCGAGGTTTCCGCAGTCTGTAAAAATGAAGCCCGTGAATATTTTAGAATATTGATCGGAAATTTTAAAAATGCTACTTACAATATTAAAGATATAAAAACACGATCTTCTGACCTTATTAAAAATCAGGAAATCTCGGAAGTAGATTATGAAGTGAACTTTAAGGTTCCGGCCGTAGCTTCCCAGATCAATGTCGGGGATATAAAGAAAATCGGACCCGGGGAAATGAAAAAATACCTTATCGATATTACCAATAATCTGAAAAAGGCAGATAAGATTGTCTCTACCCGGCAGAAATTCAACCTGTACCAGGTAAAGTATGGCACCGATACTTATTACTGGAACGGTGGCCCTCAGGAAATGGCCTGGAAACTGAACGAGTTTTATTTTAAAAATATAAATTAATCATAAATGAATGCTGTCGGTTCCGGCAGCTTTTTTTATTTAAAACAGATTTCTTATTTTTGGTAAAAGAGCTTACTATGAAATTCAGCCCCATTTTATTAACAGCCGGCGTTTTGTTTTCGGCAACATTCCATGCACAAAAAATGAATTATCCAAAAGCAATAAAAGGGAACCAGACCGATACTTATTTCGGAACAGCGGTGGCAGACCCGTTCAGAGACCTGGAAAATGATTCTGAAGCCACCAAAAAATGGGTGGACGAAGAAGTGAAACACAGCCAGGATTACCTTGCAAAAATTCCTTTCAGAGAAGAAATCAGGAAACAGCTCACCGATATCTGGAACTACGAAAAAATTTCGGCGCCTTTCAAAGAAGGCGATTATACCTATTATTATAAAAACAACGGATTACAGGCACAATCTGTTTTGTACAGAACCAACAACAAAACGAAAGAAACAGAAGTATTTTTAGATCCGAATAAATTTTCTGAAAAAGGGACAACCTCACTTTCTCAAGTGTCCTTTAACAAAAAAGGAAATCTGGCTGCATATTCTATTTCAGAAGGAGGAAGCGACTGGAACAAAATCATTATCATAGACGCTTTATCTAAAAAGCAAATCGATGAAACGCTGGTAGATGTAAAGTTCAGCGGAATTTCGTGGCAGGGTGATGAAGGCTTCTATTATTCAAGCTACGACAAACCGAAAGATGGAACGGTGCTTTCCGGAATGACTGATAAGCACAAGGTATATTTTCATAAACTGGGAACGAAACAGTCGGTGGATAAATTGATCTTCGGTGGCGATAAGACCCCGAGAAGATACCTGGGTGCTGGTGTTTCCGAAGACCAGCGTTACCTTATCATTTCCGCAGCCAATGCCACTAACGGAAATGAGTTGTATATCAAAGACCTGAAAAACGGTGGCGATTTTATCCAGATCAATAAAGGATTCGATATCAATGCGAGTATTGTAGATACAGATGGCGACAACCTGTACATTTTTACGGATAAAGATGCACCGAATATGCGACTTGTAAAAACAACCATTAAGAACCCTTCAACTGAAACCTGGAAAGATGTGATCCCACAGACCGACAATGTGTTGGGGATTACCACCGGAGGCGGATATTTCTTTGCTACCTACATGGTCGATGCCATCGATCAGATAAAGCAGTATGATAAAAACGGGAAACTGGTAAGGGAGATTTCGCTGCCCGGAAAAGGAAATGTCTCCGGATTCGGCGGAAAGGAAAAAGAAAAGGAACTTTATTTCTCATTCAGCAATTACATCACGCCGGGAACTACTTATAAATTCAATGCAGATACCGGGAAATCCGAAGTTTACCAGAAACCGAAAGTGAAATTCAACCCGGAAGACTATGTTTCCGAACAGGTTTTCTACACTTCAAAAGACGGAACCAAAATCCCGATGATGATCAATTACAAGAAAGGAACAAAACTCGACGGTAAAAACCCGACAATCCTGTATTCTTACGGCGGATTTAACATCAGCCTGCAGCCTGCTTTCTCTGTGGTAAATGCCATCTGGATGGAAAACGGCGGAATCTATGCTGTTCCCAACATCCGTGGCGGCGGGGAATATGGTAAAAAATGGCATGATGCAGGAACCAAACAGCAGAAGAAAAATGTCTTCAACGATTTTATCGCGGCGGGTGAATACCTGCAGGCGAAAGGCTATACATCAAAAGAATATATGGCCCTTTCCGGAAGATCAAACGGCGGACTGCTTGTAGGAGCCACCATGACCATGCGTCCGGATCTGGCAAGAGTCGCTTTCCCGGGAGTCGGGGTTCTGGATATGCTTAGGTACAACAAGTTTACCGCCGGTGCGGGCTGGTCGTACGATTATGGAACTGCAGAAGACAGCAGGGAAATGTTTGAATACTTAAAATCATACTCTCCGGTGCATAATGTGAAAGCGGGAACCTGTTATCCGTCTACCATGATCATCACAAGCGATCACGACGACCGGGTGGTTCCGGCACACTCTTTCAAATTCGGCGCGGAGCTTCAGGAAAAACAGGCGTGCAGCCATCCGATCCTTCTGAGGATCGAAAAAAATGCAGGCCACGGAGCCGGAAGATCCACGGAACAGGTCATAGGAGAAAATGCCGATCTGCTTTCTTTTGCTTTGTATGAAATGGGGATCCGGAAGTTAGGAAATAATTAATAATGTTAAAAATGGCTGATAAGTTACGTGTCAGTCATTTTTTTTGTATTTTGCCATTTAAATTATATTTGTTTAGAATATTTAAAAATATTATTATGAAGAGAAAATTTTTACTGGTTTGTGCCATAAGTGCGGCTTCTGCAGCGTATGCGCAAAGATGGGAACCGTCTTCTCAAAAGAGTTCTGAAATTAGAAAAGGAGTTGAGGTAAAATATGCTTATAAAGTAGATTTGCCCTCTCTTCGAAATCTTTTGAAAGATGCTGTTGAAACAGGGGCCGGAGCAAAACCGGTTATTATTTCTTTACCTACGGCAGAAGGTAAAGTGGAAAAGTTTGCGGTATACAGCAATCCTGTTATGGAAAAATCCATGGCAGACAGATACGAACTTGGTTCTTACGTGGGAGTAGGAATAGATGATCCTTCAAAATACCTCAGATTCAGTACTGCGCCTACGGAAATTCAGTCGATGATTATTAAAGACGGGGTATTTCAGTTTATAGAGCCGATCAGCAATGATAAAAAGACGTATGGGGTGTTCTATAAGACGAAAAGAACCGAGAGCGATAATGGCTTTGAATGTACTACCGACGAGAAAAACAGCAAGGACATAAAAATGCTGGAAGATTACGGCAGGAAAAAACTTTCCCATGTCGGAATTACCAGCAGGCCCGCAACCACAAAATACAGGACCTACAGATTAGCTTTATCCACAACAGGAGAGTACACCAAAAAATTCGATCCTTCAGGAGGAACCACCAATACGGTTACCCAAATGAATGCTACGATGACGCGTGTGAACGGAGTTTTCGAAAAAGAGTTCGGAATTAAGCTTATTATTCAGGATTTACCAAATATCATTTACACAGATCCTGCTACGGATCCATACACCGGCAATTTAAATTTACAGTTACAGCAGACATTAACGTCTCAGGTGGGAAATGCCAATTATGATATGGGGCACGTGTTTAATGCTGCCGGAGGTAATGGTAATGCCGGATCTATCGGTTCGACATGTGTAAACCCGGCAACATCAAACTCGTTGGCTAAAGGTTCTGCTTTTACCCAAAATACAACGCCTACGGGAGATCTTTTTGATATCGATTATGTAGCTCATGAAATGGGTCATCAGCTGGGAGCCAATCATACATTCTCGCACGTTTCCGAAGGATCGGGAGTAAACGTGGAGCCGGGAGGAGGTACCACCATCATGGGATATGCCGGAATTACCGGAGATAATGTACAGGCCAATACGGATGCTTACTTTCATTATGTGTCCATCAACCAAATTTTAAACAGCCTGGACAGCAAAACCACCTGCGGAACATCCCAGACGATCACAAACAATACGGCTCCGGTGATTGCTCCGCTTACTTCGTATACCATTCCTAAAGGAACGGCGTATTATCTTGAGGCTTCTGCGGTGGATACGGATCCCATCAAATATTCCTGGGAACAGTATGACAGCGTAGACTCTTACAATTCCATTTCCGGAGACAGCGGTTGGGGATATAATGCACAGGGTTCTGTAGCAAGGTCTTTCTTCGGAACAACAAGCGGACGAAGATATTTCCCAAGCCTTCCTAGTGTTATGGCAGGAAACCTAACCGATAAAGTTAAATGGGAAACCGTTTCATATATTCCGAGAACCCTTAATTATGCCGTAACGGTAAGGGACGAAAATACGGTGAGACCATTGCTGGTTTCATCTGAAACAACACTGACCGTAGGAAATGACGGACCATTTAAATTTTCAGGGCTTACCACTTCTACCGTATTGTATAATAATGCTCCGAATACCATTACATGGGATGTTGCCAATACCAATGCAGCACCGTATAATGCCTCTGCGGTAAAAATAGAATATACAACGGATCTTTCAAACGGATCCACGTGGACGCAATTGGTGGCTTCTACACCTAATACGGGAAGCTATACTGTACAAATGCCTTCCGGCTTAACAGGAGCTGTTAAACTTAGAATTTCTGCTGTCGGAAACGTATTCTATGCGGTTTCTCCGCAAATAAGTGTAGGAACTGCGCCTACTTCTTCCACCGCTGCTCCTACAGGAGTATCGGCTTTAAGTTCCGAAATATTTAAGAACACGGCAAGATTATCTTGGAACGCCGTACCGGGAGCAACCTATTCTATAAATTACAGAAAGGCAGGGCAGACCAACTGGTCCAATACAACAAGTACCACCAGCTCCGTTTTATTATCAGGTCTTGAAGATGAATCCAATTACGAAGCACAGGTTGCAGCCGTCGTAAATACCGTAGTAGGAACCTACTCTTCTACGTATACTTTCAAAACAAAAGGTTTCAGGACAGGAGCAGATTACTGTCTGATGACAACCGGAGGAAATAGTTTTGCAAGTTTTGCTTATAACAGTGGCTTGGCGCAGTTCATATTAAGTAACGTTACCTACTCTGAATTGTATTACAACACCATCTTTAATACCTACAGGGATTTTACAGACGATGCAAGCAAGCTGATCAACCTTACGAAAGGAACTCAATATACTTTCTCTTATTTTAATGTTGGCAACCAGGCGGGTTATAATGACAATATGGAAGTATGGATCGATTATAACCGAAATGGAGTTTTTGAAACATCCGAAAAAGTAGGTTCCGTAAGTACAGTTCCTCCTGCAAATGGTCAATATACGGGATCATTTACATTTACAGTGCCTGCAACGGCATATTCGGGAGATAAAACATTGAGAATGAGAGTCGCCAATACCTTCTTCAATACGGCTACCGGACCTTGCGGCAGTCCTTCTGTTCCTGTAAGCGGTGGAGGTGTTATATCACAAGGATCTTTTAAAGATTTTTCCGTTAAAATTAATGCAGGTGCTCTTGCTGTAGATGAGATAAAAGGTACAAAATCTGAAATCTCCATCTATCCGAATCCGGCAGATACATTTATTGAAATAAAGAATCTTAAGGAAAAAGGGGATTACAAAATTTACACGGCAGACGGAAGATTAGTACAGAGCGGTGCCGTTGACGGTCAGAGAATAGACGTGTCAGCACTGATAAAAGGAGTGTATGTAATAACTGTAAAAACGAATACAGATTCATTCAGCACCAAACTTATTAAGAAATAACATTCTTAAAATAAAGTTCAACAGATCCGGATACTTGTATCCGGATTTTGTTTTTGAATACTTCATCGGATAAAATTGCAGATAACGTGGATTCGCTAGTATTTAATTTTTTTTAAATGATTTAAGGGGACAGCATCGTAACCAGGCTTTAAATATAGTTTTCTTTTAACAGCATGCAAAAAAGATCATGCAATAGGTAAGACCGGTAGCAATATGCCGACAGACTAAACTTCCGGCAGCCGGCCTTTTTCTGCCAGCTTTTTGACCTGTATTTCATCTTGAGTTTACAATAAATAATGCAATGAATTTCTTCCTGAAAATTAACACAAATTTATTATCCCAAAAATGCTTAATTTTAGCCATCTAATAAATCCGAAAGTATGAGAAGGGAAGTTCAGCATAAAACTCTTCAGTTTAATATAACAGAAAAACACACGGAAATCTATCCGTTTGAAAAAGACGGATTGTCATTAAAATCCTCTTATAAAGCAGAAGATGTTAAAAACCCGGAACTCACACACACTTCTCCGGGAATCGAACCTTACCTGCGTGGTCCTTACTCCACGATGTATGTTCAGAAGCCGTGGACTATCCGCCAGTATGCGGGTTTTTCAACGGCCGAAGAATCCAATGCTTTTTACAGAAGGAATCTGGCGGCAGGCCAGAAAGGGCTTTCCGTAGCTTTTGACCTGGCGACACACCGTGGGTATGACTCCGATCATGCGAGAGTAGTCGGTGATGTCGGTAAAGCCGGCGTTGCCATCGATTCTGTGGAAGACATGAAGATTCTATTCAATGAAATTCCGTTAGACCAGATTTCGGTTTCCATGACGATGAATGGTGCGGTACTGCCAATTCTTTCTTTTTATATCGTGGCCGCAGAAGAGCAGGGCGTTTCTCAGGAATTGCTTTCGGGAACCATTCAGAATGATATTTTAAAGGAATTTATGGTGCGGAATACCTACATCTATCCGCCGGCGCCTTCCATGAAAATCATCGCCGATATTTTTGAATATACTTCTCAGAATATTCCGAAGTTCAACTCCATTTCAATTTCCGGTTATCACATGCAGGAAGCCGGGGCAACACCGGTTCTGGAAATGGCCTATACTTTGGCTGACGGACTGGAATATGTAAGAACGGGAATAAAAGCAGGAATGAACGTCGACGATTTTGCGCCAAGGCTTTCCTTTTTCTGGGCCATCGGGATGAATCATTTTATGGAGATTGCAAAAATGCGGGCAGCAAGATACATCTGGGCCAACCTGCTGAAGCAGTTTAATCCCCAGAATCCGAAATCTTTGGCGCTGAGAACACATTCCCAGACCTCTGGATGGTCTTTAACCGAGCAGGAGCCGTTCAACAATATTACAAGAACGGCTATTGAAGCATTGTCTTCCGCGTTAGGAGGAACCCAGTCGCTTCACACCAACGCATTGGATGAAGCCATTGCCCTTCCTACGGATTATTCGGCGAAAATTGCGAGAAATACCCAGATCATCCTCCAGCAGGAAAGCGGGATTTGTGATGTTGTAGATCCGATGGGCGGAAGCAACCTGGTAGAAAGCCTCACCCAGCAGATGATCGAAGAAGCCATGAAATACATCGATGAGGTAGAGCAGGAGGGCGGAATGACCAAAGCCATCGAAGCCGGAATCCCGAAAATGAGAATCGAAGAAGCGGCAGCCCGGAAACAGGCTAAAATCGATAGCGGCGAAGAATTCATCATCGGGGTAAATTCATTCCGGTCGGAACTGAAGCAGGATGCCATAGAAATTCTGGACATTGATAACACCGAAGTCCGCAGAAAACAAATTGAAAGACTTAACAAAATAAAAGAAGAAAGAAACACGGTCGCTGTTGACGAAATCCTGAACAAAATCAGGGAATCAGCAAAAACCGGGAAGGGAAATCTTCTCTCTTTGTGCATTGAAGCAGCCCGCAGAAGGGCAACCCTCGGAGAAATGAGCGATGCCATGGAAGAAAGTTTCGGAAGATACAAAGCCAACATCAGAACCATTTCAGGAGTATACGCCATGAATGCCGGAAAAAATGAATATTTTGAAAAAGCCCTGAATCTTACCCAGAAATTTGAGGAAGAGGAAGGCCGCCGGCCAAGGATAATGGTCGCCAAAATGGGACAGGATGGGCACGACAGAGGCGCAAAAGTAGTAGCCACCGCATTTGCCGATATGGGATTCGATGTGGATGTTGCACCCTTGTTCCAGACTCCGGAAGAAGTAGCCAGACAGGCAGTGGAAAACGATATTCATATTTTAGGGGTTTCATCCCTGGCAGCCGGCCACAAAACCCTGGTTCCCCAGGTGGTGGAAGAGCTGAAAAAACTGGGTGCCGATGATATCACGATTGTTGTGGGTGGCGTTATTCCCCAGCAGGATTATGAATTCCTGTATGCCAACGGAGCCGATTTCATCTTCGGGCCGGGAACCAATCTTCCGAAATGTGCGGTTGACATTCTCGAAAAGTTTTTGAATTAAATTAAAATTAAAAAGGGATAAATTGCACAGCTTTTGTATAAGTTAATAAAAATTTTCATTATGGCTTATACAGTAGTTTCAGTATTTCCGGTAACGGCAGACACCCAGGAAATCAAAAGACAGTTAAAAGAAAATGGCATCGACGAAGCAAATATTGTGGTGTCAAAATCAAACACGGAAAGTGGGGCAACGGCCGACGACTATCAGGAAGATGAACAAACCAAAGGTTTTTTCGAATATACCTTTGCCCATGATACGGAAATGATGGATGCTTACCGCAAACACAGTGTCGGAAAGCACAACATTGTGGTATATGCGGATAATATGGAACAGGCAACAGTGGCAAACTCTGTTTTAAACAGAAACGGTGCCCTGGAAGTGTATAGGAAGCCTTCCGAAAATAAAACCGATATTCCTGAAGGAATGACCGAAGAACAATACAACGGGATCATTGCCAAAGCAAAAAACAATCTCTATTTCCTGGGTTCGGAAAGAGTGTATCATTCCAATGTTATCAAAGGGATGGATGATCCTATGGATGATTTGGGATCCAAAGATTAAGAATCGTCAGATAAAAAATAAAATAAAAGGGCTGTTTCAAGTGAAACAGCCCTTCGCATTAATTATTATGGGGAAAAATTAGGGTAACAATACTTTGTCAATGCCATGGATAATCCCGTTGCTGCACTGTACATCAGTCAGAATAACATTCGATACTCTGTTGTTTTTATCTGTAATCTTAACACCTCCGGAAGTGGTAATCGTGAAAGTACTACCCTGTAAGGTTGTTAAGGTCATATTATTTGTCAGGTCCGTGGAGGCCTTATTAGATCCTGCCACAACGTGGTATTTCAGCGCACCTTCAAGAGTAGCTTGAGGAATAGAAGCAAGCGCAGATAAATTGAGTTGAGTAAGAAGAGAAGCAAAAGCATTATTGGTAGGGGCAAAAACCGTAAACGGAGCATTCGCAGATCCGCTTAAAATAGCTGTAAAATTCGGCATATCATTTCTTGTAAGTGCAGAAACCATGGTGCTGAATTGTGGATTTGCCATTACGTGCGTTGTGACTGTAGGAAGTGCGATCACGGCATCCACTTTATGGATTACCCCGTTGTTTGCATCAATGTCCGTCTGTACAACATTCGCCGTTCCGTTGATCTTTACACCGCCGCTGGTATTGATGAACATGGAAATATTTCTTGTTGTAGAAGCGGAACCCATTGCCATAGTAGAAACATAACCTGTTGCAATAGCCGATGCCTTCATTTCAGAACCTAAAACGTGGTTCATCAATAGTGTTTTCAAAGTAGCTGCAGGAACATCGTTTAAGCTTGCATAGCCGTTAGCCTGTAAAAACGTGGAAAATGCAGCGTTGGTCGGAGCAAATAAAGTGAAAGTACCGCTCTGGCTAAGGGTTGTCGATAGCCCTGCTTTATCGATCGCTGCCTTAAGGCTGGTAAGGTTACTGTCTGAAGCCACCAGCTCATAAGTCGTTCTGTCGGTCATCATGTTATCCGTACCATTGTCATCACAGGAGGTCATGCACATCATAACCACCCCGGAAAAAAGTAAAGGTTTAATCAAATTTCTCATAATTCTTATTGTTTAAGTGTAGAATCGGACGGACAAATACTGTACCTTTTTTTATTTTATAGTAAAAAATTATTTAAATTTTTGTGGCAGAGTTTTTTGGCCATTTCAAAAAATGTTTTAATTTTGTGGCTTAAATCAGTTTTAACCCTTTAAATAACGAAGCAAATGTTCAGTAAAGTACATATTTCTACAGCAGGATTGCCTTTTGCAAAGGCAGGGCTTCGGGGTTGGGTACATTCTTAGAATTACAGTATAATGAAATATAGCCACCCGGAGTCGTAAGATTCCGGGTTTTTTATTGCGCAATATTTCAAACCCGTTACAGGTATTCCCGGATTCTTTTTTTAACAACAGAGGAACATTTCAGACAGTTTTCAGGAGCTGTTTCCCGCTATCCGTTGCAATCTTTTTTTTCAAAAAAGGATTTCCACTGCTATCGGGGCTAGTGATAATGTTCCGTATTAAAATCTTATAGGCCGCATAAGCCGATAAGCTTAAGCAAATATCAGGTGATGTACAATTTGTTTGTATGTCATTTTAAGAGCAGAACATTCATGGAAAAAAATAACCTCCAGTTTTTCAGATTGAGAAATCTGAGAAGCAGAAAAAGAATCATAAAAAGAGATGTAGAGAAACAGATCAGGAAAAAATACAAACACAGCGATCGGTTATGGGAAATGAAACGGAACATTCCGTTGGTTCCCTTGGATAAACCTTATCAGAAGGGTTTTGTACGATTTTTCGTTGTAAGGGATGACGTAAAAAGATCCAAAGACGGCAGGTTTTTCGGAGAACTCCTGGAGAAGATCAATACGGAAATGTATTCCCCGAACCGGAAATTCCTGAAGAAAAAAAGGAGGCGCGGAAAGAGGATTTATGTCGCAAAAGAACAGCGCATTGCCAACATCTATCCCTGGGAATGGGACAGCCCGAAATTCGGACTTACTGAAAGAGAAAAGCAGTATTTCATTATGAAAGACAACTACTGCCCGATCAGGAAGTCTTGCAAAGTTTATTATGAATATACAGAACCATGGCGGTTTGTATTGAAGGTAAAACCGAACCTCATTACCCATTACAAACCGCTGCAATCGGATCTGGAAAAAGAAATCGATGAAACCGATTCTTTTTTAAACCGGCACAAAGTTCAGGCAATCATCCATAAAACCATTTACGGAAGACCTGATCCGTGGAAAAACAGGTATAAACGCGATCGCAGGAAAAGCCTGAAAGCCTTTCACTACATCATTTCTGCAACAGCAGTTGCAGACCGGCTGGAGGACGGAGACCTCCTCAAAATTTAAAAATAAAACAATGGGAAATTTAAAACTAAAAGGAAAAGATATATTAAAACTGGGATATCCGAACAACCAGAGCGTCAACATTGCCCTGGAAGTCATGAAAAGGAATTTTGCAACCAAAAACATCCATCATGTAAAATCTCTTTTAAAGGAAATCCTCATCAGTCCGGAACATTTTGAGAAAGACCTCACTTTCGGACAGATTGCGGAAGCCTTGCTTTCCTCCAAAAAAACGGAAAAAAGGATGCTCAATACCCAGCGGGCGGCGTTTCAGGTCTTTGGAAACAACATTTCGGATGAAGCGAAGAACCAGCTGTATACCGCACTGAAGCTACCGGTTTCCATACAGGGCGCGCTGATGCCCGATGCACACAGCGGGTATGGGCTTCCGATCGGCGGCGTGCTGGCGGTAGAAAATGCAGTGATCCCGTACGGCGTCGGGATGGACATCGGATGCCGGATGAGCCTCAGCATTCTCGATACCCCGGTTTCATACCTGGACGGTGCCAGAGACAAATACGAAAAGGCACTGGCCGAGCATACCAAATTCGGCATGTACGAAACCCACAAATCGCACATCGACTACGAGATCTTCGACCGGGATACTTTCGATATGATTCCGCTGCTGAGAAGGCTCAAAGGTAAAGCCATCCGGCAGATGGGAAGCTCCGGCGGCGGAAACCATTTCGTCGAATTCGGTGAAGTGGAAATCACGGAGGAAGATCCGCAGATTGGTCTCCCGAAAGGTAAATATCTGGGAATCCTCTCTCACAGCGGCTCGCGTGGGCTCGGTGCGGAAATCGCCCAGTATTATTCCAGGATAGCTGTGGAACAGTGCCCGCTGCCGAAAGAAGCGCAGCAGTTTGCCTGGCTGGACCTTAGCACCCATCTCGGGCTGGAATACTGGACGGCGATGAATCTGGCGGGAGACTATGCCTCCGCCTGTCATGACGATATCCACCGCAGGCTGGTAAAAGCTGTAGGCGGAAGGGTAAAGGCAAGAATTGAAAACCATCACAATTTTGCCTGGAAGGAAATTCATGACGGCAGGGAAGTGATCGTCCACCGGAAAGGAGCTACTCCCGCCAATGAAAATGAACTGGGCATGATTCCCGGATCGATGACCGCCAAAGGCTTCATCGTTCGTGGAAAAGGAAACCCAGAGTCCCTGAATTCGGCGTCGCACGGCGCCGGAAGAGCATACTCCAGAGGGGAATGCCGGAGCCTTTTTACCCAGAACGACATCAAAAAAGAATTGAAACTCAAAAAGGTCACGCTCATGGGCGGCAACGCGGAAGAAGCACCGATGGCCTATAAGGACATCAACGAAGTGATGAGCGCGCAAAGCGAACTGGTGGATATCCTGGGGACCTTTCAGCCGAGAATGGTAAGGATGGATAAGTAGAAGGCTGATTCAACATCTTCAAACCTCATAGGTTTTTAAAACCTATGAGGTTTACTTAAACAAAAATAAAAAATGGGAGCACCACACAACATAAAAAGATACGGTGAAGTCTGGCCGGAATTCAGAATCCGGCACGGACTCGATATTTTAGAAAAATTAAAACAAAAAGTCATTATTTCAGGAGGCTGGGCGTGGCATTTTATGTCTGAAGCCGGGCATAAGGAATACAAACACGCGCATGACCATAAGGATATTGATGTATTCGTGAAAAAAGAACATGTAGCAGAAGTTGTAATGATCCTTCAGAAGGAAGGTTTCCGGAAAGTCTGGACCAGATACGATCATCTGCCGAGCCAAGAGAACTTCCGACGCTATGAGAAAACAGTAGAAATGGAGAATGGAAAATTCCACAGGATCACAATCGATTTTTTTGAGAGAAATGATCTGGAAACAATAGCCGTCAATGGATTTACCGTGGTCAAACCGGAGACGCTTCTTTCATTTTACAGAAATATCCATTCCAGTGACAAATGCTGGGCGGTGATTGCCGCAAAAGATCTGCTGGAAAAAGGAATTGATCCGGTCGGCCACCCGAAATTAAGTGAAATACCGAAATAATATGGAAAAACTCATCCAAATAACCGCAGGAAGAGGGCCTTTGGAATGCCAATGGGTCGTTGCCAAAGTGCTGAAAATTTTCCTGGAAGAAATAAAAGATAACAATATCCCATACGAAATCATCCATCGCGAAAACGGGGATGAAAACCTGACCCTGAAATCCGTCACTCTTCTTTTGAAATCAAAAGGCCTGGAGTGTTTTTTAGAGTCGTGGCTGGGAAGCATTTGCTGGACAGGTAAAAGTACCTTCCGGAAACTGCACAAACGCAGCAACTGGTTTATCGGGATCTTTGAGCTGGAAGGTCTGGAGAAAGCCAGTTTTCAGGAAAAAGAGATCCGGTTCCAAACGGTAAGAAGCCAGGGGAGCGGCGGCCAGAATGTGAATAAAGTAAACACGGCGGTCCGCGCCACCCATATCCCGACCGGACAAAGTATTTTCGTACAGGATTCCCGCTCTCAGCTGGAAAATAAAAAACTTTCCGTAGAAAGGCTGAAAGCAAAAGTCCTGGAGCAGAATATTATTCAGCTTCAGAAAAGAATGCAGGAAACCTGGAATAACCATCTGAATGTACAACGCGGGAACCCGGTAAGAACCTTCTCCGGGACCGATTTTAAAAAAAATTATCAGGAAAAGTCTTTCAGCAAACAAAGGTATCACCTGAAAAACGAACTTAAAAATTACAGAAATGACCTTAACTAAAAGTAAATATTATTTTGAAGCACTGGACCATTATCCGTACAATCTGCCGGAATGTATGGAAGCTTTAAACTATGCACTCTCTTATGATCCTGAAGATGCCGATGCCCTGTGCCTGATGGGAAGGATTTACAGCGAGATGCTCAGCGACTACGAACAAGCGAAACTTTATTTTGAAGAAGCCATGCAGTATGATGTAACCAACGTCAATACCCCTCAGTACTATATTATCTGCCTGCTGAATAACGAAGATCTGTACGAAGCAGAAAAGCTGATCAATTATTCACTGAAAATAAAAGGGATTGATGAGGCTACGCTTTGGCTGTACCGGTCAATGCTTTCCGAAAAAAGAGGAAGCCTGGTCAATGCCCTGAAATTCTTGAAGGAAGCAGAAAAATACTGTTTTACCGAATGCAGCCTGAACAGTATCAAAGCCCGGAGGAAATTTATTAAATCCAAACTACCTGAAAAGAGCAAAACTAAAAAGAAAAAGGAAACGAAATAAGTCTCTTTTTCAGACATTTATATATGAAATCATAAGTGAATAAAACAGCTTGGGTGAAAGTGAATTATGAATTATGAATTAGCTTTGCATATTCATTTTCGTATTCCCGTTATCCGTTGACATAAATTTCCTTGACGGAAATACAATAAAAATAGGCTTTGAAGAAAGCCTATTTTTTATTTACGGAAATCAGATAATCATAAACCATCTGATGCTGTTCGTCAGTTAATTTTGCTTTGGGTGCCATTCTGCTCAGGGTATTGATCCATCCCTGGTCGTCATGTTTTGCAGGATCAGGCAACTTGTGGCATCGGTTGCATGAGTTTTCAAAAATGCTTTTTCCTTGTGCCAGCTGTTCGGATGAAGTGTACTTCGGTCCGGTTACCGCCACGCTTTTCGGTCCGCACGATACTGCTGTGAGTGCAGAAACTGCGGCCATTCCAAAAATCAGTTTTTTCATAATGATATTTTTTAAGTGAATTATTTTTTCACAGACACAATATAATCGTATACCCACTGATGCTGTTCATCGGTAAGCTTTGCTTTCGGAGCCATCCAGTTCATAATGCCGACCCATTGTACGGCTGTATGGGAAGTGGGATCCGGCAGTTTATGACATCTTCCACATGAATTTTCGAAGATGCTTTTTCCTTGTGCGATCTGTTCTGCCGTAGATTTGGAAGCTACCGGTGTAGTTGCCGTAGAAGCTTTAGGAGTACACGATGCCAGTAAAAGCGCGGTGAATGAAGCTACAGCAATGATTTTTTTCATGTCTAAACAATTTTGATTGAAACAAATGTAGCAAATTCCCTCTGCCATTGATGTAGAGAGGCTTAATTTAGAAGAAATACAAATTAGAAAGGGAAAGGAAGGGTGGATGGTGAATTTTGCTTTGCAAGTCAATTTTGCTCCGCAAGTGAATTTAAAGCTGTAGAAATTGACCGATGACCAATAGAAATTCACAATTCACAAAGTATAAATGGTGAATTTCTCGCTGTGGTTGAATTTTGCTTCGCAGGAGAATTTACAGTCATGGAAAAAATTGACCATTGACTCGAAGAAATTCACAATTGACAAAAAACGTTCCTTGTGGATTGTCGTTAATGGTGTATTTCAATGCCTTGAAAACAGAAATTCAAAGATGAAACAAATTGTTTCTTGACCGTTCACACTTTAATCCTTATTTTTGAAACAATGAAATTTTCTACAGAAGAGCTGATCGAAGGAATACGGTCGGGCAACAAACGCCTGATCGGGAAAGCCATTACCTTGGTGGAAAGTAAGAAATCCGAACACCGGTTGCAGGCAGAAGAACTGTTGAAACGGATTATGCCTTATACCGGAAATTCCGTGAGGGTAGGTGTGACGGGTGTTCCGGGTGCGGGAAAATCAACGTTTATAGAAAATTTCGGGAGGCTGGCAATCGCCAATGGAAAGAAAGTCGCGGTTCTTGCAATTGATCCAAGTTCAGCCATCAACAAAGGCAGTATCCTGGGCGATAAAACCCGGATGGAAGAGCTTGCAAAAGAAGAAAATGCCTTTATCCGGCCTTCCCCAAGCTCAGGATTTCTGGGAGGTGTGGCGAATACGACTTTTGAAACGATGATGATCTGCGAAGCGGCAGGTTACGATTATATTTTAATTGAAACCGTTGGGGTGGGACAGTCTGAAGTGCTGGTAGCCGATATTACCGATGTTTTTTTGTTTTTAAAAATTATCGGTGGTGGCGACGAACTTCAGGGCATCAAACGCGGCATTATGGAAATGGTGGACGTGATCTTCATCAATAAAGTAGATGCCGAAAATCTACGGAAAGCAAAAAATACAAGGCTTGAACTGAAACGTGCCCTGGATTTTATTCCGCCAAAAGAAAAAGACTGGAAAGTTTCGGTATTATTGGGATCGGCGTTGAGTAATGAGGGCCTTGATGGTGTTTTTGAAAAGATTAATGATTTTATCAGCCTTAAAAAGAAAACTTCCCGATTTGAGGAAGTTCGGATCCATCAGGCAGAAAAGCGGTTTGAGTACTGGGTGCAGGAATATCTTCTGTCAATGATGAAGAAGAACAATTCCATAGAAGAAGCTTACATTCAGCATAAAAAAAATGCTTCGGCCATGGTTTCAAATCCCAGTACCGAAGCAAAAATATTTGTTGAAAAATTCTTATCTGAAAATTGATTATTCAGGTTGAGGTTTCTCCTTAGGTTCCTCATTTTTAGTGATGTATCCGTCATAGGAAATTGGCTGGCGGTCGTTGCTTCTGATGGAAGTAAATGCTCTGCCGTTTTTAAATACCTCAATCGTAATCTCGTCCACGGTACTCTGATCATTAACCTTAATTTTTACAATAGTCTTTCCCTTTCTCCCTGCAGACTGGCTTACTGTAAAATCTTTTGTCGTAAACCGGTAACCGGCCTCACGGGTGTTTCCATAGGTAGGGTTAAAAACCCGCCCGAAGTAAGGAAGGGCCACATCCAGTTTGTCTTTTCTTACATCGATGGAATAATTGCTCCCCGAAAGATCCAGAATTCGGGTAGAGGTGGTATTGGGAAGAGAATTCATTACGTTGATCACGTCATAATTGGTAGGAGTCGCCCTTTCCGCACGGAAAGAAAAATTTCCGGAATTCACAAGGGCGGCCACGGCCTGAGAATCCCCTTTTCCTGCTTGTGCCGAACAGCCTTGGAAAAGCATCAGGAAACTTAAGATGCATATAATTGAAATATACCTTTTCATAATTTAAAATAATTAATTAGCACCTCTAAAATAGCAAAATGTATGCAAATATACAGATCGGAAATTATTTTGGAATAAAAATTGTAAAGGTTGAACTAATACACTCGAAATTATGAAAATAAAACACATTTTTGGAATTGGAGCTATGGCTCTGTCGGTAGCAGCATGTACAACGAACCCTATTACTGGAAGATCTTCTTTACAGCTGGCCAATAATTCGGAAATTGCAACAATGGCGGCTCAGGAATACAGGACTACTTTAGGGAAATCTAAAGTGATTAAAGGAACGGCAGACGCAAAAAGAGTGGTGAGCGTTGGCTCAAGAATAAAGTCTGCTGCCGAAAGATATTATCAGCAGATCGGCCGTTCTGCAGATCTTGCCAATTACAACTGGGAATTCAATCTTATTCAGAGCAATGAACTGAATGCATGGTGTATGCCGGGCGGTAAAGTCGCTGTTTATACCGGGATTTTACCGATCACAAAAAATGATAGCGGATTGGCTGTTGTAATGGGTCATGAAGTATCCCATGCTCTGGCAGGACACGGAAATGAAAGGATTTCTCAGGCTATGGTTGCGCAGTATGGAGGGCAGATCCTTGGAGGGTCCATTTCTAACGCACAGTGGGCGAGTGTTTTCCAGCAGGTATATCCTATCGGTTCTCAGGTAGCATTATTGAAATACGGAAGGAACCAGGAATCTGAAGCGGATGAAATGGGATTATACTTAATGTCAATGGCTGGATATGATCCAAGAGAAGCCATTCCTTTCTGGAGTAGAATGGAGGCTGCATCCAACGGCGCAAGGCAACCGGAATTTCTGTCAACGCACCCGAATCCGCAGACCCGAATTGCAGATATCAATAAAGATCTTCCTAAAGCACTTGAATATTACAGGGCTGCAGGCGGAAAAATATAATTTATTAATTTAAAAACAAAGGCCTTATTGAAATTGTACAATATTTAATGAGGCTTTTTAATTCCAAATCAAACACAACACTATGAAAAATTTAACCATTATAGGCCTTGTGCTTTTAGCTGTTTCTATCCTTCTATTTTACCTTACGGCAAATAATTTTACTATTAACGATTTAGGAATGCCTCATATTATGGGAATCCTGGGAGGAATCGGTATTGGCCTTATTATAGGTGGAATGGTAGGCTATGTAAGTAAAGGAAGCGCTATAAAAGCCGAACAGAAGAGAAAAGAATATCTTCAGTTACAGAAAGAGAAAGAAGAGCTGGAGAAGCAGGCAGCAGAAATTGCAAGACGTGAAGCTGAACTCCGGCAACAGAAAACGTACCAAAATCAAAATCCTCAAATCTAATGATCTGAGGATTTTTTATAAGTTTATTTTAGCTGATTAAAATTTATATCCGACACCTACCATAAAGAGGTTAGGCCTGTTGTCATATCGGATTTCCGTACCTGAAACTTTGTTGATGAAGTCTCTGGAGTCTTTGCTGAATGCCCCTTCGTATTTTGCATTTACCAGAAATTTTTTAATTTCAAGCTGTGCCCCAAACTGGTAGCCTACGGTAAAATTGTTTTTTGCGTTTTCCTGAAAGTCGTTGTACGTATCTTCTTTGGCTAAATTATAACTTGCCACCGGCCCAATATAAACACCTAGCAGATCGCCCAACACTTTATGACCCACTAAAACCGGAAGATCAATGCGGCTGCTTTTAACATCGAAGGTCGTATTTTCCGTAGTGAATTCATTCTTAAAATTTGTATAGTACAATTCAGGCATCAGGAAAAATGATGCAGGAAGATTGGCCTTAAGAGATAATCCTATGTTAAAGCCCACATTGTTTATACCTTCACCCTGAATGGCTTGGTTTACCGTTCCTTTGATGCTCTGCCATGAGGGAGATGCCGTCGGGAAAATAAGGTTAGCTTTTGCAGCCAGGGAAACCTGGGCGGAAGCGAAGGCTGAAAATCCTATTAATGCTATACTAATTGCCTTTTTCATTGTCGTCTATTTTTGTGATGGTATTATCCATAGTCTTATTATTTTCAAGCATATATTCTCTAAGCTGCTTAAACAGCTCCGAAGAATAAACGAAATCGATCAGGTTTTTATTGCCTGCTGTGATCAGGACGTCTTTATTTCCTTCCCATTCTTTAAGACCTAATCTGAGGTAAACGATCTTTTCACCAATGGTCATTACCGAGTTCATATCATGGGTATTGATAATGGTGGTGGTATTATATTCCTGGGTGATCTCAAGGAGCAGGTCGTCAATTACGTTGGAGGTGTACGGGTCCAGCCCGGAGTTGGGCTCGTCACAGAAAAGGTATTTTGGGTTGTTTACAATAGCCCTGGCAATTGCCACCCGTTTCTGCATCCCTCCGGAAATCTCCGAGGGGAATTTTTTATTGGCTTTGTCTAGATGTACCCTTCCGATCACTTCGAAAACCCGTCTTTTCTTTTCCCTGAATGTCAGGTTCGTAAACATATCCAGCGGGAACATAATATTTTCCTCTACGGTAAGCGAATCAAATAAGGCACTTCCCTGGAATACCGTTCCGATTTCAGACCGGAGGTGCTGTTTCTCTTCACGGCTCATAACGTTAATATCTTTACCATCGAACAGGATTTCCCCCGAAGTCGGCTGGTATACATTCAATAAGCTTTTCAGGAAAACCGTTTTTCCGGATCCGCTCTGCCCGATGATTAAATTTACCTTTCCTTTATCGAAAGTGGTGGAAATTCCTTTCAATACTTCCACATTATCAAAACTTTTTTTAAGATCTTTTACCTCAATCATCAGCTTAAAATTAGTTGGGTTAATAACAATTCCGAAAGGATAATGAAAACCATCGTCCAAACTACCGCCTGCGTACTGGCTCTACCTACTTCCAGGGAACCCCCTTTTACATTATATCCGAAATAGGAAGGAACAGTTGCGATAATAAAGGCAAAAGCAATCGTTTTCGTAAAGGCATAATAAATAAAAAGATTTGGCATATACATCTGGATACCGGTGATATAATCATTAGTGGTCCAGTTTCCTGTTAAAATTCCGGCAATATAACCACCTCCGATCCCGAATACAATACTGATGGCGATAAGCAAAGGATTAAAGATGACACAGGCAATGATTTTTGGGAAAATAAGGAAGTTGGGAGAATTTACCCCCATGATGTCCAACGCATCAATCTGTTCGGAAACCCTCATCGTACCGATGCTGGATGCGATATAGGAACCTACTTTTCCTGCCAGGATAAGGCTGATGATGGTAGGGGAGAATTCCAGTACCAGAACGGCCTTCGTAGCATATCCTACGAACGATGGCGGGATAGGGAATGAAGAAGCATCAAAATTGTTAAACATCTGGATGGCGACAACCGCTCCTACGAATATAGACGTAAAGATCACCAATCCGAACGAGTTGACTCCCAAATCATTGATTTCTCGCATGAACAGCTTCCAAAATACCTTCATTTTCTGAGGTTTCTGGATGGATTTGCCTAGAAGAAGGATGTATTCTCCGATAGCTGTAAAAAACTTTTTTAACATTCTGCTAAATTAGACTTTTTTTATTGAATTAATTAAAGCCAAAGATAAGACCCGGGCTTTGCTTTATTATTAAAATGTAGTATATCATAATGTAGACCAAAAAAGCTATTTTGCATTTTTATCTCCGGTTACTACCAACAAAATGGTTTTCAGGATGATTACAACATCCAGTACAAAGCTCCAGTTTCTTACATAAAATGCATCGGCCAGTACCCGTTTGTTCATTTCCATTTTCATATCCCCCGCATCGCCGCGTAGTCCGTTCACCTGCGCCAGTCCTGTAATTCCCGGGCTTACCATGCTCCTTAGGCTATAGCGTCCGATTTTGGGCTTATAATAATCATCCACCACGAGCATATGCGGGCGGGGACCTACCACCGACATTTCACCTTTCAGGACGTTCAGAAACTGCGGCATTTCGTCAAGGCTTGTCTTTCTTAAAATTTTTCCGATGCGGGTAATCCGGGAATCGTTTTCCGAAGTAGTCTTTACAGACGATTCGTCATTCATTACCATGGTGCGGAATTTAATGCAGCGGAATACCTCTTCATGAAAGCCATATCTTTCCTGAATGAAAAAGACCGGGCCTTTTGAACATGCCCTGATGAGAATGGCAATAACCGGGAACAGCCACGAACAGATTCCCACCAGCACGATTACGGAAAACACAATATCAAATGTTCTTTTCAGCAGAAAATTAGAATACTGATCCAACGGGTATTTTGCCTGATTCAGAACCGGTTGGGTCTGAATGTATCCCATGTCATATAAGAAGAAATTATTCTGGGTAATACTGGGAATCAGGGAAATGTGCACTTTGTTGGATTCTGCCAACCTGAATATCTCTTTTTCCTGATGTTCGTCGTAATTGTTTTCTACAGGAATAAATAAGGTATGGATTCCGTTGCTCTTCCAGAATTCTACCAGTTGATCAGGTTGTATTTCTCTTTTCTGATATTCAAAAATCTTGTATCCGTAATCTTTTCTTTCTTTCAGTATATTTTTTAATACTTCCGTCGAACTGTTTTCATTCAGGAACATAACGTTCCGGTGGTTGATTCCTAAGCTCCGGATGTATTTAATCCCGAAATAGATCATGGATTTAGCCAGACAAACAAAGAAAAACAGATAAAATGAGAGCCAGTAAATGTCGGAATTGAAAAATACATTATAACTGACTTTTCCAAGCAGCAACAGTCCTAAGATAAACAATAAGAAATGGGCAAGCAGCCGCTCCAGAAATAGGGTGTAGGTAAGATTCCTCGGAATATTATAGATCTTTGTTCTGCCGCTGAGCAGCATCCAGAACAAAAACAGTAAAGCGAGGGAAAATAAATTCTGGTACCAGGTTTCCTGATTATACTTTAAGTTCTGATTTCTGCTGAGAAAAAAGAATATGAAAATAGATGCAATAACCAGAAGGTCAAGCAAAACGATGATCGATTTCAGGTATCTGGAATATCGGATTCTCTGCATCTATCAGTATTTCGGATACAACAGGGGCTAATTTACATATTTTTTACGGGATATTCAGATATTTATGGGTCTGAACGGATGCCCTCCATTCCGGATGTTCCAGAATAAAATCCGTAATCTTCGGATACATTTCATCTCTTTTGCTCCATTCGCTCTGAAGGTACAGCGTACAGTTTTCCGACACTTTAGCGGCCTGCTCCTGGGCAAATTTAAAATCGTTGTTGTTGAAAACAATCACTTTAAGCTCATGGGCTTCTGCATAGATTTCCTCTTTCGGAAGTCCCGTTTTTTTAGGGGACAGCGTAATCCAGTCGATCTGTCCGCTCATCGGATAAGCTCCGGAAGTTTCAATATGAATGGTACAGCCCAATGCTTTTAACCGAGAGGTTAGAATATCAAGATTCCACATTAAAGGCTCGCCGCCTGTTAGAACGATAGTCTTGCAGTGTCTGGCCGCCGTTTCAGCAATTTCTTCCGCATTCATCAGCGGATGCAGGGTCGGATCCCAGCTCTCTTTTACATCACACCAATGGCACCCGACATCGCAGCCGCCCAATCTAATAAAATAGGCTGCTTTTCCGGTGTGCGCTCCTTCTCCCTGAAGAGTGTAAAAATGCTCCATCACCGGGAGCATTTTACCTTCTTTTAATAAAATATCTTCTTCTATTTTCATTTTAAATTTAGTCGTTATAGACCGAAGTTTTGTATGCAATGATGGTATTTTTCATCAGCATTGCTCTTGTCATGGGCCCGACTCCTCCCGGTACCGGCGTGATCCAGCTTGCTTTTGCGGCGCAGCTGTCGAAGTCTACGTCACCGGCCAGGTAATAACCCTTTGGAGAGTCGTTGTCCACTCTTGTGATACCTACATCTACGATTACCGCTCCTTCTTTAATCATATCCCCTTTCAGGAAATGAGGATCGCCCAGGGCAGTAATCACAATGTCTGCTTTCTTCGTATATTTTTCGATGTCTTTTGTATACGAATGTGTCAAAGTAACGGTAGAGTTCCCGGGGAAATCTTTTCTTCCCATGAGGATGCTCATCGGTCTTCCTACGATTTTGCTTCTCCCGATAATGACGCAGTCTTTTCCTTTTGTTTCAATATTGTATCTTTCCAGCAATGTTAAAATCCCAAATGGTGTTGCAGGCAGGAAAGTATCCATTTCCAATGCCATTCTTCCGAAATTTTCCGGGTGGAAACCGTCTACATCTTTTCTAGGATCGATGGCGTTGATGATTTTTTCCTGATCGATCTGGTCCGGCAAAGGCAGCTGAACGATAAATCCGTCCACTGCTTTCGATTTATTCAGTTCGTCGATTTTTTCCAATAGTTCGGATTCGGAAACCGTGCTTGGAAATTTTATAAGGCTCGACTGGAACCCTACTTCCTCACAGTCTTTCACTTTGGAATTTACATAGGCCTTGCTGGCACCATTGTTCCCGACCAGAATGGCTACCAAATGCGGGGCTCTTCTCTTTCCGGCAACGATTTTTTCAACCTCAGCCTTAATTTCCTGTTTTATTTCTTTGGATGTTTTTAATCCGTCAAGAATTTCTGCCATTTTTACTTTTATTTACTTTATTTATTAGATTTTAAGGATATTTTTCCGGATTCTGATGGGTGCAGAAAACGGAAATAATGTAAATCATTTTTTCTTCTTCGCTTACTTCGTAGAAAATGATATAAGGAAATTTCTTTACAGGGAAAGCCCTTACAGATTTAAATCTTTTCTGAAAATAAGAATTGATAATAATTCTTTTAATAGAAAAGTCCAACTCTTTATTAAAGTTTTTCAGAACCTTTACTGAAATATGGGCATAATAATCTGTTGCTTCTTCGATGTTTTTCTCAGCAAAAGATGAAAACCTGAAATCAAAGTCCATATTTTTCTCTGATTCTTTTTAATGATTCCTTTCCATCTACATATTGAGATCTGTCCTGTTTCAAGGCCGTTTCAATTGCTTCGATCATTTCATCCGTCAATTCAAAATCATCCTCTTGCTTTTCAAAACGGATCTTCATTTTTTTCAAAAGATTTTCCATAAAAGTTTCTTCTTCTTTGTCTTTAAGATGTATTGTTATGGTACTCATTTGTTTTATTTTAATCAAAATTAATGAAAATCCGCACTACTTATTTATTTGCTTTATAATAATTGATCAGTCCGTTGGTTGAAGTGTCATGAGAAGTAACTGTCTCACTGCTTTCAAGTTCCGGCAGGATTTTATTGGCTAAAACCTTTCCTAATTCTACCCCGAACTGGTCGAAACTGAAAATGTTCCAGATTACCCCCTGAACGAAAATCTTATGCTCATACAATGCAATCAGCTGTCCTAGTGAAAAAGGAGTTAATTCATTGAATAAAAAGGAGTTGGTAGGCGTGTTTCCGTGGAAGACTTTATAATTAAGCAGGAATTCGATCTCCTCATCGGATTTTCCTGAAGCTTTTAATTCTGCTTCCACTTCTTCCTCGGTTTTTCCAAAGGCAAGCGCTTCGGTTTGAGCAAAGAAATTAGCCAGCAATTTATCCTGGTGGTCGGAAACTTTATTCGGGCTCTTGGCATAGGCAATAAAATCGGCAGGAATCAATTCTGTTCCCTGGTGGATCAGCTGATAGAAAGCATGCTGTCCGTTGGTACCCGGTTCTCCCCAAATGATCGGTCCGGTTTCGTAATCTACAAATTCACCGTTGCGGTCTACACATTTACCGTTGCTTTCCATATCTCCTTGCTGGAAATAAGCCGGGAAACGGTCTAAATACTGAGAGTAGGGAAGAATAGCATGGGTAGTTGCTGCGTAAAAATTACGGTACCAGATTCCGATCAGTCCCATTAATACAGGAATATTCTCTGAAAAATCTGCCGTCTGGAAATGCTGGTCGGTATCATAGGCCCCTCTTAACAGCTGCTCGAAATTTTCATAACCTACTGAAAGAACGATGCTTAAACCGATCGCGCTCCACAATGAGTATCTTCCGCCAACCCAGTCCCAGAATTCAAAGATGTTTTCCTCTGCGATTCCGAAATCCTTCACCGCCTGTACGTTTGTTGATAAAGCCACAAAATGTTTTGCCACATCTTCCTGAGTTCCGGCTTTTAAAAACCAGTCTCTTGCCGAATGGGCGTTGGTCATCGTTTCCTGGGTCGTAAAGGTTTTGGAAGCGATGATAAACAAAGTAGTTTCAGGATTTAAATTTTTTACGGTTTCCGCCATGTGATTTCCGTCCACATTGGAAACAAAATGAACGTTTAATCTTGTTTTAAAATGTTTTAAAGCCGAAACAACCATCACCGGACCTAAGTCCGAACCTCCGATCCCGATGTTCACAACATCCGTAATTTCTTTTCCGCTGAAACCTTTATGGGATCCTGATATAATGCTTTCAGAAAAAGATTTCATGTGATCCAAAACCCTTTTGATCTGAGGTTTTATGTTTTCCCCGTCTACCAGAATTTTCTTATCGGAAAAATCCCTCAATGCCGTATGAAGCACCGCTCTTCCTTCCGTTTCATTGATCTTGTCACCCGAAAACATTTTGGAAATAGCTTCCTTAAGCTCACATTCTTCCGCAAGGTTCAGCAGGAGGTTTTTTGTTTTTGAATCCATCAGGTTTTTAGAATAATCAAACAAAAAGTTGTTTCTTTTGATTGAAAATTCGTTAAAACGATTGGGGTTATATTCAAAAAGGCTTCTCAGTTCGAAGTCGTTATTAGCAAACTGTTCATCAAGCGCTTTCCAGCTGTTCGTGTGCGTAGGGTTTATTTTCGATAGCATATCTTTAGAAATTAAGGTGTTAAGGCTTCAGGTTCAGAATTGTTGAATGTTGAATCCTTCCGCAAAATTATTGATCTGCAAATTTACGGAATTTTACGCCAAAGATGTTAATGGATGATTAAAAATCAATTGGTGAGTTCCAACTCAATTCCGACATTTCCGATCCCTTTGCCTGGATTCTGTGACCCGTTTATGAATTGCCAATTCTCACCGGAAAAATTGCCAATGATTATATTTTTAGGGGATTCCGTAACTGAACCGACCAGCGGATCGTGTGCTTTGATTTCTTTCTGCTCTCCATTTAAAGTCATTACTTTTTGATATGAATTTTCATGATTTAATATCCACTCAAATGCTACAATAATTCCTTCTTTAGGAAAAAGAAATGGCTTGGAAAAAATGTATTTTGTAAGTTTTTTCTTTTTGAAGCAGGTAACGATAACCGATTTGTACAGGTCACCCGGTACACCGTTTTCATCATAGTATATATTGACTTTTATTGTCGCCGACTTTTTTGCGTTGAGCATTGAATAAAAACTCAGGGATTTGATAAATAATAGTTCAGCAGAAATGATATTTCTGAATTCTTTACCGACCATCCAGATGCTATTATTAACACCGAAGAAAGTGCCTTCTTTAGCTTTTTTTCCTATTGTAAATGTTTTTGATAACTTAGGCCGCATAATCTGAACTTCGTCAATTTCAAAATATTCCGGCTTTAAAAAGTAAGTATTCCGGTTTTTGTCAAGCTTTAAGTTTTCATATCCATAAGATTGAATTTCTGATATTTCTTCTTCTCGTCCTAAAGTGGCTGTACCACTTTCTTCGGTATTTATATAATAGTTTTTGCCCTGTAAAATAAGTTTTGCATAAGGAACGGGCTTTTGGGTTTCCTCATCTAAAACTTTTATTTGAGCCTGTGAAAAGAATAAAGCAGATACAGTCAGAAATGAAATAATTATTAGTTATAGTTTTTTGTTAGATAACAGTTTTTTTAAAATTTATTGAATAGCTTTTAGTTTTCAAAATGATTTAGCGGCAGAATGAACAGATGTCCTTAAGAATTATTATTTTTAAAATTAAATTTTTCATCGATGGCCAAATTTAACAGACGCGAATTTATTAAAAAATCATCATTAGGTCTAGGTTTTATGAGCCTGCCGGTTCCCGTACAGTTTTTATGGGGAAATGATTACGTTTCAAAACGACCAAAGCTGAACGAAAGAAAATTCACTTCCGAGGCTGTTGAAAAAACAATCAGAACAGTAAAAAAATCCATTGCCGACGAAGAACTGGCGTGGATGTTTGAAAACTGCTTTCCCAATACACTTGATACCACGGTGAAATTTTATGAGAAACACGGGAAGCCTTTTACGTATGTCATCACGGGAGATATCGATGCGATGTGGCTCCGTGATTCCTCCGCGCAGGTATATCCGTACCTTGGATTGGCAAATGAGGACAAAAAGCTTAAAAATATGCTGAAAGGAGTCATCAATAAACAGGTGGAATGTGTTCTCCTGGATCCGTATGCCAACGCATTTTTTGATGATGCTTCAAAAATCAGTGAATGGAAAAATGACCTCACGGAGATGAAACCCGGAATTCATGAGCGGAAATGGGAGGTAGATTCTTTGTGCTATGTGATGCGTTTATCTTACAATTATTGGAAGACAACGGATGATGCTTCTATTTTTGATGCAGACTGGAAACAGGCCATGCTCCTGATCCTTCAGACTTTCAGGGAACAGCAGCGGAAGGATTCAAAAGGACCGTATAAATTTCAGCGTTCTAACGGCAACCCGCTGGATACCCAGTTTGCGAGCGGTTATGGTAATCCGACCAAGAAAATCGGGCTGATTCATTCGATGTTCAGGCCTTCTGACGATGCCACTTTTTATCCCTTTTTGATCTCTTCCAATATGTTTGCAGTCGTTTCTCTGCAGGAAACGGCTGAGATCTTTTCAGAAGTTCTCCATAATGAAAATACGGCTGCCCAATTTAGAAGTTTGGCGCAGGAAGTAGATGCAGCCATTCAGAAATATGCTGTCTTTAACCATCCGGAAGCCGGTAAAATTTATGCTTTGGAGATCGACGGCTTTGGAAACGGATTGTTTATGGATGATGCCAACGTCCCTAATTTATTATCCATCCCATATTTGGGATACCGGTCAAAAGAAGATGTAATTTATCAAAATACCCGGAAGTTTTCTTTAAGCAAAGCCAATCCCTGGTACAGCGAAGGGAAATTTGCCAAAGGAATCGGCGGCCCGCATATCGGGGAACATAAAATCTGGCCGCTGGGCCTGATTATGCAGGCTTTAACCACCGATGATGATCGTGAAATCGTTTCGTGTTTAAAAATGCTGAAGGCCACCCACGCAGGAACAGGCTTTATTCATGAATCTTTTGACGTAGACAATCCCAAAGATTTTACACGGTCCTGGTTTGCCTGGGCGAATACGCTTTTTGGCGAACTGATGCTCCATCTCCATCAAACAAAACCGGAAATTTTAAACCAGAGATTCTAATTGTAGAAACCTCCGGTCTGCCGGAGGTTCTCTTGTAAAACTTAAAATAAGCAGCTGACAGCAATTAGATTTTTGCTATTGGCTTTACATTCAGAATTTTAAAATTTAAAAACGTATTATTAAATTATTTCAAGTACTTATATATAAATAACCGAAGGTTAGGATTGCCTATATTTCTGTAGCTTGCTGCTGCTTTTTAGCGGGTTTTCTTCTCCTTACAAAATAGATAATAACGGTTCCGGTCACAATAAACGGCCAGATAGCAACCATTCCTACGATGATTTTCTGAATTAAATAAAAACCTTCTACAAAAGCTGATTTCAGGCTGTAAAGAAAATCAAATGTATATTTATCGTCGATGCTTTCGGTGTTGGTAACGGCTATGGTGGCGATTCTTACTTTAGGTTCTTTGATGTAAATGTCGACCGTGCTGTATTTCAGCTGGTCCGTTACATCCATATTGGCCATCTGCTGGAGATTGTCTTCCGCCATATTCCGGTCGCTCATATTCACTTTATCTTTATTGGTCTTCAGCTTATCAATATTTTCACCGGTCTTTTTGATCCTCTTTCCTTCCATTTCAGCGTATTTTATTCCTGATGTGACATCTTCCGCGTTGATGGTTCTGGAATTGAGGAAGAGTTTTTTATTGTTCACCAAAGTCAGCAATTCGCCGAGCCTGGCTGTAGGAACTCTTACCTGCATGGTGTTTTCCGACTGGTATTTTTTAACGAGTACGGCTTCTTCATCCGAAGTATTGTAGGTGTTTTCGGAAACAATATTGCTCTTCAAGTCGCTGTGTGTAACAAAACCTCCAAGCTCCTGAACCGATTTTTCAATAGAAATTGTAGCGTCGTATACATCCTTCACTTCCATATTGATATCTGCTGTTTTAATGAATTGCTTGTCTTTTACTTTCATGTTCGCAACCGAAGAAATGCTGTCTGAAACAGCCATTGCGGAATCTTTAGAGGCGGCCGCTTCGTAATCTGCCGTAGTTTCCCCTTTTTTACATGAACAGATTCCCAATAAAAGGGCTCCTGCCAGTGATAATCTGATGTACGTCGTTTTCATAAGTTGATTTTTTTATGTTTTGCTTACTCCAAAGTTCATACGGAATCATTTGTAACGTTTGAAAATTTCAGGTAAAAATTCTGTAAAGAAATATTCTGATTTAAAATTTTGACAATCAGTTTTTTGTAAAATAATGCTAGTCACAAAGCCTTGCTTTCGGAGTAATTTTTGCTTATCTTTTACAAATCAAACACAACCATTATTATGTCTGACACCTTTTCTAAAATCAGAAACGCCATAGAATTATTCAGATCCATTGATTTTGATCAGTTAAGTGCGATCTCCCAAAAAGTAAATCTTCCGAAGCTGATGGAAAATTTCTCAAAACTGGACGATAAGCAGCTCAACGGAATGATGAAAATGCTGGATCCGAACCGGAAAAAGAAAGAACTTCCGCCGATTGACGGTGATTTTTATGATGTTTCCCACACGCTGAGTCCAGAACATCGTGAAGTGCAGCTGAAAGTCAGGGATTTCATGGAAAAAGAAGTCAAGCCTTTGGTGAACCATTACTGGTTGAGAGATGAATTTCCCCACGAACTGATTCCGAAATTTCAGAAACTTAATATCTGTGGAGTTACTTATGAAGGCTACGGCTGTCCGGGAATGCCTTTCCTGATGGAAGGTGTTATCGCAATGGAAATGGCGCGGATTGATGCCTCTATAGCGACATTCTTTGGTGTACAGTCCGGTTTGTCTATGGGTTCCATCTATATCTGCGGTTCGGAAGAGCAGAAACAAAAATGGCTTCCTCAGATGCAGCAGTTTGAGAAGATCGGAGCTTTCGGATTAACAGAACCGGAAGTTGGCTCCGGAGCAGCGGGCGGATTGACGGTAACCTGCAAAAAAACACCGGATGGATGGATCCTTAACGGACAGAAAAAATGGATCGGAAATGCCACGTTTGCCGATGTTATTATTATCTGGGCGAGAGACCTGGATGACGGGGAAGTGAAAGGTTTTATTGTGGAAAAAGATAATCCGGGATATTCCGTGGAGAAGATAAAAGGGAAAATGGCCTTAAGAATTGTTCAAAACGGCCTCATTACCCTGAAAGATTGTATCGTAACCGAAGAAAACAGATTGCAGAATGCCAATTCTTTTAAAGATACTGCGAAAGTTCTGCAGATGACCCGGGCCGGAGTGGCATGGATGGCTACAGGCTGCGCAAGAGGAGCCTATGAAAGTGCTTTGGATTATACGCGCAAACGTGAACAGTTCGGAAAGCCGATCGCTTCTTTCCAGATGATCCAGGGCCACCTGGTGGAAATGCTGTCGAATCTTACCGCCATGCAAACGATGGTGTTCAGACTTTCGGAAATGCAGGATGAAGGGATTTTAAAAGATGAACATGCTTCGTTGGCTAAAGTTTTCTGTACCATGAGAACGCGGGACGTTGTTTCCAGGGCACGGGAAGTTATGGGCGGAAACGGAATTCTGCTGGAATATGATGTCGCCAGATTCGTCGCCGATGCAGAAGCGATTTATTCCTATGAAGGGACAAAAGAGATCAATTCTTTAATTGTCGGAAGATCGATTACCGGGTTCAGTGCGTTTGTGTGAGGTGAATGATCAATAGTGAATTCACTTTTTATATTTGTTCTGCAGCAATTAAAACTAAATATTATGTTGAAAAATCTTAAGAAATTGAATCGTAATGATCTAAATGAAATTAAAGGAGGCGGAGTGAAATAGGTCTGTGAGATCGGTCCAGAAGGTTGTCCTGTAAAATTCCTGCAGGCGATCCTTGTCCGGGAGGGCTCAGCGGACCTGGGAGCCCGGGAGAGCCGGTGGGATATTGTCCAGGCAGTCAGACGTATATTCCTTGTGACCAGGTTTGTCCGAACGGATTACAGCCACTGTGTGCATTACAAAATCAAAGCCTTCAAATCCAATTGAAGGCTTCTTTATTTGGCGTGAATTCGGCCGTATTAAATTTATTTTCCATCACTTATTAAATAAAGGTATTGGAATTCAAATAGTGTTTCTATTATTATATACAAGCCATTAAATTGATACCTTTGATTGTAACGTTGACAATAGAAACTTCCAGCATCCGGTTTCTATCTTCCAGCCTTTCACTTCGGGTTTCGCGTTATTTAAATATTCTCAATTATTAAAAGTTGACCAGCAAAGCGAATTGAACATTGACCATTCACTTCTCTAATCCATTTCCTTCAAAGTAATATTTTTCGAAATCTTGTAGCTTTTCTTCTTCCGGTCGGGGTGTTCTTCCTCACCTAGCAGTTTTCCCCACGGCTGTAATCCTTCCACTCTTTCGAAAATAATTTTAATAATGGCGATTGCCGGAATGCACAGGAACATACCGGCAATTCCCCAAAGATGTTCGCCGATAATGATACCGAGAAAGGAAAACAGGGCATTTATCTTTACTTTGGAACCTACGACAAAAGGCAGGACAATATTCCCATCAATAATATGTACAACGATATATCCTAAAGCCACATAGATGCAAGTGGATGGGGTGGCTGTAGCAAACGCGATAAAGCAGGAAATCAAAAGGCTGATGCAGATTCCCAGGTAAGGAATTACATTTAGCAAGCCTGTTAAGACGCCGAGCAGGATGGCATATTTTACCCCTAAAACAGTCAATAGAATAGAGGTGAGCGTAGAAACGATCAGTATCTGAAGACAAAGACCGGTGATGTATTTTTTGGTCATGATCCGTACTTCACGAACAATTTCAAGAACCCGGGCTTTGTGTTTTTCATTAAAAACGGTGATGATAAAATTGTTCAGGACTCTGCGGTAATTCAGAATAAAAATAAAGAACAGGATAAAAAAGACCACGAAGCCCAGCCCGGAAGAAAATATTCCGAAGGTAAAACCTAAGATAACCCCGGTGGAAGAGAGGAGTTTGTTGAGTCCCTGATCGATATACGTCAGCTGCTGGTCAATCTTCACATGAAATGTTTTGGAGACCCAGTGCTGCAGATCTGTTGCCACGGTGGTAAACTGGTTTTTCAGATGGGGAATATCTTTGCTGAAATCCGAAAGCTGTGAGCCAAAGAAATAAATCAATCCTATTAAAACAATAAGCATAAGCATTAAAGATGCGATTGTTGATAAACTCCTTTTAAACCGAAGTCTTCTTTCCAGGAAGTTGGCAATCGGAAGGAAAAGCATTGCCATCAGAAAGGCCAGGAAAAACGGAGCCAGAATACTTTCTCCTAAGGCCAGAAGATAGCCTAAGCCGATGATGCAGATAATAACAAGGGTGAGTTTTACAAGAAAAGGAAGCCGTAATATATTCATGATTTTAATCTGTTTTGTAAAAATAATAAAACCCTTTGAATGATAAGGGCTTCTGTAAGTTTGACCTGAATTCTTTTGATGGCATTAGAAAATTCTGTGCCACAGCGAATACCACAAAAAAATATTTTTGATAACTAATAATATATAACATGGGATATAAATAAAGACACGTCCCAAAAAATTATGAGACGTGTCTTTGTATTTATTAGATGGTACAAAATTATTTTTCAATAGCAATATCAATAACCTCTTCCATTCTGTTTACATAATGAACATGCAGATTTTTCAGATAATCCTTTTTGATTTCCTCCACATCTTTTCTGTTGGCTTCACATAAAATGACATCTTTGATTCCGGCTCTTGTTCCGGCAAGAAGCTTTTCCTTGATTCCGCCTACCGGAAGCACTTTTCCTCTTAAAGTAATCTCACCCGTCATAGCAAGATGAGGTTTTACCTTTTTGTTTTTATAGGAAGAAACCATGGATGTTAACATGGCAATTCCTGCAGAAGGCCCATCCTTCGGAGTAGCACCTTCCGGAACGTGAACGTGAATGTTCTTCTTTTCAATATCATCCTGGGAAATTCCCAGCTCGTCATGCTTTGCTTTAATATATTCCAGGGCGATCATTGCCGATTCTTTCATCACGGTTCCCAGATTCCCGGTCATCGTAAGATTCCCTTTTCCGTTGCTCAGGATGCTTTCGATGAATAAAATATCACCACCGACGCTGGTCCAGGCAAGTCCGGTTACCACTCCCGGAACTCCGGTAATCTCGGATAAGCTTTTCGGTCTTGGTACGCCTAAGATTTCATCAATTTTTTCTACGGAAATCTTAGGGTTATATTCTTTTACCAAAGCGGTCTGAAGAGCTACCCAACGGGCAATCCCGGCAATCCTTTTTTCCAGTGAACGAACACCGCTTTCCGAAGTATGGGCTTCGATAATATGCTTTAATTCGTCATATCCAAGCTTGAAAGATCTTGCTGTAAGCCCGTTTTCTTCCTGCTGTTTTTTAATTAAATGCCTTTTTGCAATCTCGATTTTCTCCTCTAAGGTATAGCCTGCAATCTGAATGATCTCGGTTCTGTCCAAAAGTGGCGTCTGAATAGTTGACAACGAATTCGCTGTTGCAATGAACATTACTTTGGAAAGGTCATAGCCCATCTCCAGGAAGTTATCATAGAATGATTTATTTTGCTCAGGATCAAGTACTTCTAACAAGGCAGAGCTTGGGTCTCCGTGCAGTCCTTGTCCGATCTTATCGATTTCATCCAGAACGATGACCGGATTGGAAGTTCCGGATTTTTTAATTGATTGCAGGATTCTTCCGGCCATGGCTCCAATATAGGTTTTCCGGTGGCCGCGGATCTCGCTTTCGTCATGAAGTCCGCCGAGAGAAAGCCTTACGTATTTTCTTCCCAGTGCATCGGCAATGGATTTTCCTAAAGACGTCTTTCCAACGCCCGGAGGCCCTACCAAAAGAAGGATTGGGGACTTCATGTTGTTTTTAAGCTTTAAAACAGCCATGTGTTCCAAGATTCTCTTCTTGATATCTTCCAGACCGAAGTGGGCTTTATCTAAAATTTTCTCTGCTTTGGCAATATCAAAAACATCTTTCGTATATGTTTCCCAAGGAAGATCCGTAAAGAAATCCAGGTAATTTCGCTGCACATTATAATCCGGTGAGTTTGGGTTTTGACGTTGTAACCTGTTGATTTCCTTTTGGAAATGTTCCTCTACTTCGTTGCTCCATTTCTTACCTTGTCCTTTTTTAATCAGATCTTCCACATCACCTTCAGGTCCCCCGCCAAGCTCTTCCTGGATGGTACGGATCTGCTGATTCAGGAAATATTCACGCTGCTGTTTGTCCAAATCTTTTGACGTTTTCTGGTGAATCTGATTTCTCAGTTCCAGCTTCCTGAAATCTTCATGCATCATTTCATAGCACTTGTTGGCCCTTTCCATCAGGTTTTTTTCTTCCAGCAGCTTCTGCTTGTCCGAAGATGGGAAATTAGCATTGGTGCAGATAAAATTCAGCAGGTCATCATTGTTGTTGATGTTTTTTATAGCGAAATTGGCCGCATTCGGAATATTGGGATCAAGCTCGATAATCTTTAAGGCAAGGTCTTTTACATTTTCCAGCAAAGCCTCATATTCTTCTATATTTTTGGGTCTGGAGTCTTTCAGCTTTGAGATTTCAGCTTTAAAATACGGCTGGGTTTCTACGATCTTTTTTACCTTAAACCGGTAGAATCCTTTGGTGATGGCTGTAATATTTCCTTCCGGAAGCTTAATAATCTTTATGATTTTAGCAAGAGTACCCACCTGGAAAATATCTTTTTCAGTAGGCTGCTCAAGTTCAGAATTTTTCTGGCTTACAATTCCAATAAAGTCACCGTTTTGTTGGGCTTCCTCAAGGAGTTGGATGGATGTTTTTCTTCCTGCCGTAATGGGAATTACAACATTCGGGAACATCACCATATTTCTAACGGGAAGGATCGGGAATATCTTTTGCTCGGAATTTTTTTCCGTTTCCGCAAGGTCGTCAAGGGTGATTTCCTGGGCTACAATATCAAATCCGTCGCTTATCATTTCTTCTAAACTAATATCTTCAAATTCTGTCATAGTACATCGAATGACAAATTGTCATTGTCGTTTTAATTCGTTAACGTGAAATTACACAATATGTTTTGAAAAGAGACCACATATTGCGTGACGTTATAAGGCACAAGACTTATGCCATTTGTTTTTTGCTAAAAAATATGGTCAAAATTTCCTTTTTTGTATAATTTAAATTTTAAAAATTAAAATAAAGGCCTTGCATTTCCGTAATTTCTTAAAAATGTGTATTTTCGCAAACTGATAAAAAACTATAATATATATAATGGCAATTTTAGGACAAATTAGGAGTAGACCTTGGCTTTTGATGGGCGTAATTGCACTGGCGCTTTTGGCGTTCCTTGTAAACCCAGACAGTATCGATAAGGTTTTCGGTAAAAATCCTGATGTTTTAGGAAAAGTAAATGGTGAGAAAATTACCCGTGAAGAGTTTAACGATCAGCTCTTCGTGCTTCAACAACAGGCCGAGCAGCAGGGACAGCCGAAAAACGGGCTTGAAGAGCAGGCGTGGCAATTGTTGGTGCAGTCGAAACTAATCAAGCAGCAATTCGAGAAAATGGGCTTCGAAATGACGGAGGACTATTTCTGGAGCCAGCTGCAGTACGATCAGATGTTTGCACAGCAGAAGCAGTTTTTCGATGAGAAAGGTAATTTCAAAACCCAGGAGCTTAAAAAACAGATCGAAGACATGAAGGCTGCTTCTCCGGAAGGATACAACCAGTGGCTGAAAACCAGAAAATCAGTGGAGTACAGACTGATGGCAAGACAGGTTTTTGCCAATGTTTCCACGGGGATTACGACCGGTAAAAAAGAAGCTGAAGAGCTGATGAAAGAAAGAGATCAGCTGGCGGATATCGATTTCGTAAAGATCGATTATGCAACTTACCTTCAGAAAAACAACATCAAGGTGACGACTGAAGATCTTGCTAATTATATCAAGCAGCATCCTGTAATGTTCAAAGCGGAAGAAAGCCGAAACATTGGAATCGTATATTTCCCATCTCAGCCGAGTGCAGCTGATGATGCCGCAGCTCAGAAAGAGATCAACAAACTGTTCTCAGCAGGAACGGATGCGAGCGGAGGCTCTGAAAATTTCCAGAATACCAAAAACGACTCTATGTTCGTGATGGCCAATTCAGATATGCCTTACAACCCTCAGTATGTAAAGCCGAATCAATTACCGCAGGCTATTCAGGCGCAGCTGCCAACAGCAGCGATCGGTCAGACTTTCGGTCCTTATAAAGAGCAGAATTTCTATGTGGTGTCTAAGCTTTTGGATAAAAAGACTTCGGATTCTACATTATCAAGACATATCCTTATCGCTTTCAAAGGAAGCCCGGCAGGAGAAGGCGTTACAAGATCCAAAGAACAGGCTAAGAAACTGGCGGATTCAATTGGAGCTATTGTAAAAGCCAATCCGGCTAAATTCACGGAATTCCTTAAGTTATCCAACGATCCGAATTCTGCCGCACAGGGCGGAAGCTTAGGGTGGACAACTCCGGAAACGCCTTTCGTACCGGAATTCTTAAAGTATCTTGCAGAAAATCCTAAAGGAGCAACCGGTGTCGTTGAAACACAGTTCGGTTACCATATCATCAACATTGAAGATAAAAAGCCGGGAGCAATGGCTTATAAAGTAGCTAACCTTGTAAAAGCCGTTAAACCTTCCGATGCTACGGAAGCGGAAGTAAACAAAAAGGCAAGCCGTTTTGTTCAGCAGGTTCAGGGTAAATCATTTAACGATTTTGTGAACATTGCCAAAAAAGCAAACTACCAGTTCTCCAATCCGAAACAGGCGAAGAGATTCGACGGGCAGCTTCAGGGCTTAGGAACGGAAAAAGATGCGGATATCCTCTCTTGGGCATTTGATAAGAAAAGAGAAAAAGGAGATACCGAATTATTTACGGTAGACGGAACAGGAGATAAAATTGTTGTTTACTTAAATGGTAAGCAGGAAAAAGGAACTGCAGATCCTGAATCGGTAAGAGACCAGATCGAAGTTGTTGTGAAGAACAAGCTGGCTGCGAAAAAGATCGTAGAGAAAATGGGTAAACCGGGAAGTCTCGATCAGGTAGCTAAACAGTTTGGAACAACCAAGCAGTCTGCACAGGTTAATATGTTGAATCCATCCGTAGCAGGTTCTATGGAACCGAAAGTGGCAGGAGCTGCATTCGGGGTGAAGAAAGGACAGGTTTCCAATCCGGTTGAAGGAGGAACAGGTGTGTATGTTTTGGTTAAGAAAAATGAAACCACAAACAAACAGCCTGGAGACCTTAAACAATTCACGGAATCCGTAACCCAGAGAAACGGCGGAATGTTTGGTCAGGCTTGGTTAAAGAGCTTGCAGGATAATGCGAAGATCGACGATTACAGAATTGAAATCTGGAACAAATTGGGTTCTCAGCAACAATAAAAAAATAATTTCCATAAGGATAAAAAGCGGCAAAGTTTTTGCCGCTTTTTTTGTGTGTAACGCAGAGCAATGAAGAAAAACATTAATTTAAATGTAGTATATTTGCTCATTAGAAAAAATTTAGCAAGTGAAGTTCAGTAAAGAATTAAAAGCTGGTGTGATCGCACTATTGGCCATCGTTGGTTTTGTGGTGCTTTTTCAATTTATGAAAGGCCGTAGCCTTTTTACTACCGACAATATATTTTACGCAAAATATGATAACGTAGAGGGATTAGCCCAATCATCGCCTGTTTCCATCAATGGTCTAAAAGTAGGACAGGTTGACAAAATTATTCCAAATACCAACAAAGACGGAAAAATCGATTTTCTTGTAAAAATTACCGTAGATAATAATTTTGAGTTCTCGAAAAATTCAACTTTGGAAATTTTTGAACCCAGCCTGATGGGTGGGAAAGAAATGAGAATTAATCTTATGTACGGAGGTCCTACTGCAAAAGACGGAGATACTTTAAGAGGTGCTTTCAAATTGGGAACTTTGGGAAGTCTTTCTTCTCAGGTAGGGCCGGTAAAAGATCAGTTGCAGGTGGTTCTTCACCGGGTAGATTCTTTAATGACCAACGCTAATCAATTGGTAGATGCTCAAAACAGGCAGGAAATTAAATTATTACTGGTTAATCTTAATAAGACCGTAGGTGCTTTGCAAACCACCGCAGCAAGCGTAAACTCTCTTGTAGGACACAACGATCCCAAACTTCAGAAAGTACTGGATGATGCCAGCCTTACGATGCAGAGCGGTAAAGTTACTTTGGATAAATACGGAAATTTAGCGGAAAGCATTGACACGAAGAAACTCAATGCAACCATTGCTAATCTTGATGAAACCGTTGGCCAACTCAATAAAGTGGTTTCCGGAATCAACAGAGGCGAAGGAAGCTTAGGGAAAATTATGAAAGATGACCAGCTGTACAATAATCTTAACACAGCCTCCAGCAATCTTAATGGTCTGATCGAAGACCTTAAAGCACATCCTAAAAAATATGTTAATTTCTCCGTGTTCGGAAAGAATAGTAAAGACTAATATATAACCATGCAGTATATTCCTCATATTATTTTTTTTATCTTATTAGTAGCAGGTTTCGGGCTGTTTGCCAAAAGTCTGCTTAAAATTTACCGGAATATCCGGTTGGGAAGAGAAATCAACCGAAACGACAGAAAAGGGGAGCGCTGGGAAACTATGGCCAGAGTGGCAATGGGACAGAGCAAAATGACGAAACGTCCGATTGCCGGAGTTTTGCACCTTTTCGTATACGTGGGTTTTATCATTATTAATATTGAACTTATAGAAATCGTAGTAGACGGAATTTTCGGAACCCATCGGTTTTTATCTGCCATCGTAGGAAACGGTGTTTACAGTTTCTTTACGGCTACACTGGAAATTTTAGCTTTATTGGTAGTGATCGGAGTGGTGGCATTCTTTATCCGCAGAAATTTCTACGGCGTAAAAAGGCTGACGATGAAAGAACTTCTTGGATGGCCGAAAGAAGATGCCAACTGGATCCTGATTATAGAATTTGCCCTAATGATGGCTTTCTTTATGATGAATGCTTCAGATTCTATTTTACAGAGCAGGGGATATGGTCATTTTGCAAATGTAGGATCGTTTCCTATCAGTAATATTTCGTTTGTTCCGTTTCTGGAGACATTCAGCTTCGATAGCGGGTTCCTGTTCGGAATCGAAAGAGGGGCCTGGTGGTTCCATTTCGCAGGTATTCTGTTCTTTATGAACTACCTTTATTATTCAAAACATTTACATATAATCCTGGCTTTCCCAAGTACCTGGTACGCCAATCTGGAAAAGAAAGGGAAATTCAACAACCTTGAGTCCGTGACCAAGGAAATTAAGCTTATGATGGACCCGAATGCCGATCCTTATGCCGATCCGGCAGAAGGAGAAACTGGAGCGCCGTCAAAATTCGGGGCGGAAGATATTTTCGACCTTAATCAGGTTCAGCTGTTAAATGCTTATTCATGTACGGAATGTGGGCGGTGTACAGCCGTTTGTCCGGCCAATATCACCGGTAAAAAACTTTCACCGAGACTTATTCTGATGAAAACCAGAGACCGTCTTGAAGAAGTAGGAAGAAATATCGACAAAAACGGTAAATTTGAAGATGACGGTAAAAAGTTGCTGCATGATTATGTCACGAAAGAAGAGCTTTGGGCATGTACAACCTGCAACGCCTGTACGGAAGCCTGTCCGGTACTGCTGGATCCTTTATCCATCATCATGGATATGAGAAGATTCCTGGTAATGGAACAATCGGCGGCACCGCAGGAACTCAACCTGATGATGGCCAATGTCGAAAACAATGCCGCTCCCTGGCAGTACAATCAGGCAGACCGCCTGAACTGGGCAAAAGACTAATTATGCTAACAATGCAAAAGTGTAGTGGTGTAACAATCATTCATTGGTAAACTGAATTAAAATGGACTTCAATATAAAAACCATGGCAGATTACGCTGCCGAAGGAAAATCACCGGAAGTTTTATTCTGGGTGGGCTGTGCGGGAAGCTTTGACGACCGTGCCAAAAAAATTACAAAAGCATTCTGCAAAATACTGAATAAAATAGGGGTTGAATTTGCGGTTCTGGGACAGGAAGAAAGCTGTACCGGAGATCCTGCAAAACGTGCCGGAAACGAATTCGTTTTCCAGATGATGGCCCTTACAAACATTGAAGTGCTGAATGCGTATGAGGTAAAAAAAATCGTGACGGCCTGTCCGCACTGTTTCAATACCCTGAAAAATGAATATCCGAGCTTGGGTGGAAACTATGAGGTTATCCATCATACCCAGTTTCTTAGAAACCTTATGGAAGAAGGCCGCCTGAAAATTGAAGGAGGTGCTTTCAGCGGGAAGAAAATCACTTTTCACGATCCTTGCTATTTGGGACGTGCCAATGGCGAATATGAAGCACCAAGAATGTTGCTTGAAAAACTGGACGCCGAGCTGGTTGAGATGAAACGTTGCAAAACCAATGGTCTTTGCTGCGGTGCCGGAGGTGCACAGATGTTTAAAGAGCCTGAAAAAGGAAAAAAAGACATTAATATCGAGCGAACCGAAGAAGCTTTGTCTACCGAGCCTAAAGTAATTGCTACAGGCTGCCCGTTCTGTAATACCATGATGACGGACGGCGTGAAACATTTCAATAAAAATCATGAAGTTGCAGTAAAAGATATCGTGGAGCTTTTGGCAGAAGCGGAAGATCTGTAAATTTTTTACAGCAGTTGAAAGCAGCGGATGTTTCCATGAAAGCCGGATGGCGGATTTCTTTCTTTGTAATCGTTGGTATTCTGGCATATCTTAGTTTCTGGAATTACAAAAACAGGGTTTACGACTGGGATATGCCGGGTTATATCGGCTGTATGTATACCCTGAAATTTCCGGATCAACCGGACAAAGTCCATAAGCTTACTTATTCGGAGATAAAAAAAAAGGCTCCGGCTTACGAATACAAAGACATCACCGGAACTTTAAAAACCCCGGATCCGGCACGGCAGGCTTTTGCATTTAATACAAAAGCTTTTAAGGAACAGCTGCCTTATTTTAAAATCAAAGCCGGCTACAATCTGGCTGTTTTAGTGCTGTATCAATTGGGATTTTCATCACCGGATGCCGTCACATTTCTCAGTATTTTCTCTTACTTTATTTCGGGAATGCTGATTTTTTTTATTCTGAAATTCATATTTCCTGAAAACTATTTGCTCGCAGGCTTTTTAACTGTCGGAATTATACTTTTGCCTCCGATGACATACATGTCCAGGGTATCGACCCCGGATCTTTTTGTCCTGCAATTTCTGCTGGTTTTTATGGCGGGTTTTCTAAAAAAATGGAATCGCTGGATTATGTTTTCCATTCTTTTTGCGATTACTTTTACAAGACCGGACTACCTGCCTCTTACTTTAAGCTATCTGTTACTAACAGGTATGTACGGATATTTTAAAGAGAAAAAATGGGATCTCAATCTTGTCATACAGGGAATGATTCTTTTGGCTCTGTACTTTATCATCATTAAAGCTTCCGGCTACCCGGGATGGAAACATCTTTTTTATGATTCTTTTATTTACAGACGGCCGCTTATCTCGGGTTTGCCGCCGGATTTCACGTTTCAGGATTATCTGCATATTATTTACACAAAAATTATATATTTCAAAAGAGTCACTTTAATTTCCTTAGGGCTAACGGGGCTCATATTTTATTATTCAAAAGATCGGTGGATCAGGGCTTTTTCAATCATTGTTCTGGTGAATATCTACATTAAATTTCTCATTTTTCCGCATTCGTCGGGATTAAGGTTTTTCTTCGGCTACATTATCCTGTTGCTGTTCATATTCTTATCGGTGCTCAGCACAAAATATAATGGTTTCAGACTCAGGAAAATTGCGTAATTTTGAACTTTAAAATACATCAGCAATGAAGATTGAAGAATCCAATATAGTAGAAGCGAACGATTACAGAGTAATTATCTATCCGGCCTCAAGACCTTTTGAGACCAAAGAAGCGAAGCAGATTACCGAAAAGCTGTTTGACTTCCTGGCCACCTGGGCAGCACACGGAAAGCCGCTTTCTTCGTCTTTTAAGATCGAAAAAAATCAGTTTATTATCATCTGTGTGGATGAGGAAAAAGAAATGGCTTCGGGATGCAGCATCGATGCATTGGGGAAAGTCATGAGGGAAATCGATGAAGAATACCAACTGGGGCTTTTCGACAGGATGAAAGCCAGTTTCGTGGAGAATGGCGAAGTAAAAACATTGAAACTTAATGATTTCAAATCAAAAGTACGAAACGGGGAAATCTCCAGGGATATTCAGGTATTCGACTTTTCAAAAAATACGTATCTTGAATTTCTGGGAAACTTCCTTTTGCCTTTTGATAGAAGCTGGGCTGCAGGAATTAAATAAACAGATTATTATTAAGATGAATATAAAAAGTGGAGTATCTCCACTTTTTTTGGTTTAAGTATATTTGCAGAAATATCTCTAAAAGATTTAAACAAAAGGTTCCGGACGCTGATGCCTAAAATACTTTTTTTAACCACTGCCCACCGACACGATGATGACAGGATCTTCTATCATCAGGCAAAAGCATTGAAAAATGAGGGTTATCAGGTTAAGATCTGCAGCCTTTCTTCAGATTTCCAGGGAACAACTGATGGCATCGAAATCGAATCCTATCCGGTGCTGGATAAAAGCACGGAGGAAAAAAAAGCAGTTTTTGAAAAAGTATGCCAGGATTTTCAGCCGGATAGCATCATCTGTTCGGAACCGCTGGCCGTTATTGCTGCTAAAAAGTTTAAAAAGCAGAAGAAAAAGGTACGTATCGTTTACGATATAACCGAATGGTATCCTTCGTTGAGAATGATCGAGCCGTTTTCTTTTCCGTTAAATATTTTTCATGCCTTTAAATTTTTCCTGATCCAGCTGTATGCGGGCTTCATCAGTACGAATTATATTTTCGGGGAGGATACGAAAAAGTTCCCGCTGGCCTATTTTTTCCCGTTTAAAAAGAAAATTGTCCTGCCTTATTACCCGGATGATATTTACATTCATCCGAACATTAAAGCACTTCAAGAAAATACGATTACCCTTTGCTACACCGGGCAATTTTCAGCAGAAAAAGGAATCGGTAATTTTTTTGCTGCGGCGGACTGTTTAAGAAAAAAGAAACCCGGCCTGCACATCCGTATTTTGCTGATCGGAGGGGCAAGAAAAGAAAGAGACGAAAGATATTTTGCGGAACAGCTGGAAAAATACCGTTTTGAAAATATAAAAATAGGCAAATCCGCATCTTTTGAAACCTTCACGGAAGCATACGCGGAGGCAGACATCTGTTTCGACCTGAGAACAAAGAATTATGAAAACCATCATTGCCTTCCGATTAAACTGTTCTACTATGCCGCTTCCGGAAAACCGGTAATCTATACCGATCTGAAAGCCATCAGACAGCATATAGACGTTTCCGGATTTGGTTTCCTCGTTGATCCGGAAGATCCTGAAACAATAGCTGATTGCATTGTAAAATATGTCGAAAATCCTGAATTGTATACAAATCACGCCAAAAATGCCAGGCTGGCGTATGAGCAAACATATAATTGGGCGGCTATTAAGGATGTATTTGTCAACTTCATTGCTAATCCATAAGATAATAAGATGAAGCAGGGCACCATTCTGAAAACATTTTTCTCACGATTTTTAATTCTGATCTTAAATTTCGGTCTTGTTATTTATACAACCAATCAGTGGGGAAGTGAAGGGAAAGGAACCATTTCACTGATGGTCGCGGACCTTACATTGATCAGCTTCTTTGCCAATGTTTTCGTCGGGAGCAGCATGAGTTATTTTGCCAAAAGATTCCGGACGGAGGAAATTCTGCCGTTCGCCTACCTTTGGTCCCTATTGATGGGTCTGGCAATCCCGCTTTTTTTCAGTTTTACCCACGCTCCTGAATATTCAAATTATTTAATAGCGCTTTCGGTGCTGTCATCCCTTTTGTCGGCCAATGTGAACCTGTTTGTCGGTCAGCAGAATATCAGGATGTTCAATCTTTATACAGTTCTGCAACAGGTAGTACATATTGTTTTTATCATTATTATAATTTATCTGTTCAGAATTACTTCCGTTAATGCTTATTTTATTGCCCAAATCAGCTGTTTCGGTGTTTTGTTTGCCATAAGTGCTTTCCAGGTGCTGAAACATTGTACCTTTAAAAATATTTCTTTCTCAAGAACGGTTGGATATAAGCTTTTCGATTACGGATGGAAAACCCAGGTAAGTGCTTTCCTGCAGTTCCTTAATTATCGGCTGTCCTTTTACTTCCTCGAATATTTTAAAGGAATTACCAGTGTTGGGATTTTTTCAGTCGGGGTTGCTTTTTCGGAGGCGGTCTGGACGGTAAGCCGAAGCCTTTCGGTGGTGCTGTATTCGGATGTGGTGAATAATAAAAATTCGTATGAAGCGGTTGAGAAAACAAAAATATCCCTGAAGGTCAGTTTTTGGATTACCCTCTTGTTTATCATAATTATGCTGATTATTCCGGCACAGGTTTATGCCTGGATTTTCGGTAAGGATTTCAGCCGTACGAAGGAAATCGTTCTGCTGCTTTCTCCGGGGATTCTGGCGATTGCCGTAAGCAATATCATCGGGTATTATTTTGCAGGGATCAATAAGCTGAGGATTTTAAATGTGAAATCTCTGATCGGTTTGATTTTTACCGTAATTTCTTCTTATTATGTGATTCCTAAATGGGGTATCAACGGAGCCTGTATTGTAACTTCCGTTTCGTACTGTCTTTCGTCCGGGATTTTATTCTGGCGGTTCTATCAGATAACAGAATTTCGTGTAAGCGACTTTATGTTGTCCAGAACCGAAATGAATTTACTTTTAAATAAGGTCTTAAAGAAAAAATAAGGCGACGGAATAAAAATAAGTTTTTATCTTTGTTGGAAATGAGGAATATTGTTTTCGGAATCCTGGTGGTATTTTTAGCTGTTCTGAGCTGCAGAACGGGCGATGATGAGCTGCAGCAGATCGACCAGATTTTAGATATCTATATGAAAAATGGTGCAGGGCGGGATCTGCTTCACCAGAAAAAGGATCAGACGTATTTTACCTATTCCCTGAACGATGTGTTCGGGATTAAAGATATTTCACCGGTAAGCAGTTCGTTACGGGCGACTGCGGATTCCACGCTTTTTATCGAATATATCGCCGGAGCAAGAAGAATAGGGATGGATACTCTGGATCCTAATAATAAGACCTATCACTCCGTAATAACGGTTTCTTTAATTAAAAGGCTTAATAACACAATCCTTGATACAATTAACGATAAGTTGGAAATACAATACCGCATGACGCCGTCCGTTTTTGAAGTCTCGAAAGTCTATTATAACGATACTCTGAGATTTACCAAAACACCGGGTTCCCCGAACGTGGTAACGATCGTAAAATAAATTTTATACATTTGCAAAACTGCAGGCATTCCGATGCTCCGCATTCTAATAACTAACATCTAAATAAAATGTTACAAGTCAATTTTTTGCGCGACAATAAAGAGCGCGTTTTAGAAGGTCTTCAAAAAAGACAATTCAAGAATCTTGGATTGGTAGACGAGGCTATTGCTACTGACGAAGAAAGAAAAAAAATTCAGTTTGAATTGGATTCCCAGCTTGCCGAAATCAATAAAATCTCGAAAGAAATCGGGCTTTTAATGAAAGAAGGAAAGAAAGAGGAGGCAGAGTCCGCAAAATCTAAAACCGCACAATACAAAGAGTCGACGTCGGAATTGAAATCTCAATTGGATGTTAAGGAGAAAGAATTAGTCAATATCCTGTACCAGTTGCCGAACATTCCAAATGAACGGGTAAAAAGCGGTGCTTCTGCGGATGACAACGAGATCATTTACCAGTCTCATGATGTGGAAGGTCTTGGTGAGGGAGCAATCCCGCACTGGGAACTGGCTAAAAAATATAACCTGATCGATTTCGAGCTGGGGGTAAAAATTGCCGGCGCAGGATTTCCAGTTTATTTAGGAAAAGGCGCAAGATTGCAGCGGGCATTGGTTCAGTATTTTCTGGACAAAAATGTTGAAAAAGGATACACAGAAGTCAATCCGCCTCACGTGGTCAATGAAGCTTCAGGATATGGAACAGGTCAGCTTCCGGATAAAGAAGGACAGATGTACTACATCCAGGCAGATGATTTATACCTGATCCCGACAGCAGAAGTTCCGGTAACCAATCTTTACCGCGATGTTTTGCTTGATGAAAAAGATTTACCGATAAAAAATACGGCTTTCTCTCAATGTTACAGAAGGGAAGCGGGAAGTTACGGAGCTCATGTAAGAGGCCTGAACCGTCTTCACCAGTTTGAAAAAGTAGAGATTGTAAGGATTGAAAAACCTGAAAACTCTTATGCCGTACTCGAAGAAATGGTGGAACACATCAAGGAAATCCTTAGCGATCTTGAGCTGCCTTACCGGGTATTAAGGCTTTGCGGCGGTGATACCGGCTTTGCCTCTGCCATGACCTACGATTTTGAAGTATGGAGTGCGGCCCAGGAAATGTGGCTTGAAGTAAGTTCCGTATCCAATTTTGAAACCTTCCAGGCTAACAGGCTGAAGTGCCGTTACAAAACGGACGGAAAATCCCAGCTGGTACACACGCTGAACGGTTCTGCAATGGCCTTACCGAGAATTGTGGCCGCCTTGCTGGAAAACAATCAGACCGCGGAAGGCATAAAGCTTCCGAAGAAGATTGCTGAATATGCGAGATTTGATGTGATCAATTAATTATAAAAGTGCCCTTGTTAAGAGGGCATTTTTATTTATAAATTATTAACCAAAAAAAACATTATGAAGAAAATTTTTAAGCTTATTGTATTACTATGTGTCGTTTGTTCTGTCTCATTGAACGCTTCGGAAACAGAAAAACGGATTGAAGCAGGATTTATAGAGATTGCAGGACTTGTTACAGATGCCGGAAACTTAAATGCTTTGGAAAACGCAAAACTCTATGATGAAAAAGGATTGTTAATCGCAACAACCGATTCCAGAGGCTATTTTAAAGGAAAAATAGAATATCCGGGTAATGGAGCAATTCACTTTAAGATTAAAGTGCAGAAAAGTGGATATCAATCTTTCGTGCAGACCGAGAACTGGGGAAATTTAGGGAACAATATCCGGTGTGCCTATTATTTCGGAATAACGAGAAACGACAGCAAATCCTTTTCTGAAATGGTTTTCACTAAAGATCTTTCAATAGATTCGGTCATAGCAGGCTTGATTAAAGTTAAGGAAAAAACATATTTCAGCAAAAAAATTGAAACGGCAAAAAAAGATAACCAACAGGTGCTTTTTAAGATCGATTCTGAATATTATCTGATCAACGACGGCGGATGGCTAAAAATCGCTTCTCCGGATGAGCTTATTTCTATTGATGGAAAACAAACGGTAAAGGCTTCCGAAATAAACTCTGTGATCAAAAGAAAACAGATCAAAGGGATGAGCCCTTCGGAATCGAAGGAGTATTCTTATGAAATTTATACCAAGTAAGATTTGTAAAATTTGAAAGAATTTTAAGCTGCCTTTTTGACAGAAAGAATTATTTTTTTTAAATTAAATATTAATAACTGTCCATCAACAAAACGAACTGTCATCTTTATTTAAATGACAGTGATAATTAATTATACAGTTTAATCTTACACTATGAAAACCCAGATTAATTTTTTATTAATGAAAATAACACTATTAGTTTTAGTGTTATTTTCATTAAATTTTCAATCACAAAATTATTATTTTAAATTTCCTGGGAATATAGAGGACCGTTCTTTTGATGATAATATCAAAAGGCTAAATGATGACATCCTAAGAACCTATAAAAACAGTGATAAAATTAAATTTAATGATAATATATTTCGGCTTTATATCCTAAGTGGAAATTATAAAAAAGGACTATTTTATCTAAATGAATTAAAAACATTTCCTAAGTACAAAGGTTTGGATTATCAAGAGATCATAGGGATCCAGTATGAATTATATGCCTTATCTAAATTAAGTTCTGAAAATAAACCTTATCGAGATAAATTTGAAAATACATTTAATGAAAAAATAAACTCTATATCAGATCGGTCTAAAATTTATTTAAGTGAATTTTTCAAATATACACAAGAGACATTAAAAACTGATATCCTTAAATTTATAAAGACGGATATTGTAAATGATAGTATTTCAGAATCCAATGCAATTAAACTATGCCGTTATTATATTTCTTACATTATTGCAAAAGAGACCAATCATATTGCACTTCCTTTAATAAAAAAAGTAGATCGTGAAGAATACACAGTAAATGATAGTGTCATTATAAAAACAAAAAGTGGAAATGAGATATCATTAGGCTTTCTAAAATATAAAAAAGGAGAAAATAAAGTTCCGACAGTACTCAACTTTAGTATCTATAATAGAAGAAGGTTTAACAATAATGAAAAGCTCAATTCTTTGAGAGGATACGCAATCGTCAATGCTTATAGCAGGGGAGTTTATTTAAGTCATGATGAAATTACACCATTTGAATTTGAAATAGAAGATGTAAATGAAGTAATCGACTGGATTACAAAACAATCCTGGAGTAATGGCAAAGTTGGAATGATTGGAGGAAGCTATGATGGTTTTAGTCAATGGGCTGCTGCAAAAAGTCTTCACCCTGCTTTAAAAACAATAATTCCTTCCGCATCAGTAGGCTTCGGAATAGATTTTCCAATGTACAATAATTGTTTTAGTCCTTATATGTTACGCTGGCTAAGTTATGTCGATAAGAAAACAGATTATGGAATTTTCAACGATGATATACAATTCCTATTATAAAAATGGAACTGCATTTAATAAATTAGACAGTATATATGGAAAGGCTAATTTTATTTTCCAAAAATGGTTAAAACATCCCTCTTTTGATAAATATTGGAGGTCTAAAATGCCCGATAAAAAGGATTTTGCAAAAATTAATATTCCTGTTTTAACGCTTACGGGTTATTATGATGCTGATCAAAGGGGAGCGATGTACTATTATAACGAACATCACAAATACAACAAAAATGCAAACCATTATTTAGTAATTGGTCCTTATGGACATAGTGGGGTCATATCAGGAGTGGATGAAGAATATAATGGTTATAAAATTGATTCTGTTGCAAAAATTAATATCGAAGAAATTTCTTTTCAATGGTTTGATTATATTTTGAAGGGAAAGAAAAAGCCGGAATTTTTAAAGGATAAAGTAAATTATCAGGTTATGGGCTCTAACGAATGGAAAAGTGCTCCGGAAATTAATAAAATAAGTAACGGAAAATTAAAATTATTTTTAAATAGAACAAAACTGGAAGAAACAGAATCTAAGCTGGCTTATATTTCTCAAACAGTTAATTTTTTAGAGCGAAAAGATACTTTACAAAGTTTTAGTGATGAAAAAATCTTAGATAATAAATTATCTCCGGAATATTTAAAAGACAGACTAATTTTTGAAAGTAATGTTTTCGAAAACTCTTTTGAAATAAACGGCAGTTTTACAGGGAATTTAAAGGTATCGATTAATAAAAAAGATATGGATGTTATTCTAACAGTTTACGAAAAATTATCTTCCGGTCAATATCTTAAACTATCACATGAATATTTTGCACGGGCAAGCTATTCAAAAGATAATACTAAAAGAAATTTATTACGGCCTAATCTTGTAGAAAATATTCCAATAAAAAATACTTTTTTCACCAGTAGAAAAGTAGAAAAAGGGAGTAAACTTATTGTGGTTTTAGGCATTAGAAAAAGTGCAGATGTACAAATTAACTACGGTACAGGAAAAGATATAAGTGAAGAAACCATTACCGACGCCAAAGAACCTCTGGAAATAAAGTGGTATAATAACAGTTATATAGAAATTCCTGTTATATAAACTGATAGGCCTCGTTTTTGGTATTTATTTTCAAAAAGTTTCCATTTCTCTTTCCTGGTGCAAAGATTTTCCGAAGACAAGCAATAGCAGGAAATCTCAGAGATTGTGCAGTACTGAAATTTATAAAACAAAACCGCCGAAAGTTCCGGCGGTTTTGTTTATCGTAATTTTGTTAAATTATATTTGAAGGATCTAATGGCAATTCACCTTGCTGTGCTTATGCGAGCTATGATCTCCCGGCAGATGGCAGTCTCCTTGATTATCTTTAGAGATCGTCATGGCTTCGGCTCTTGGTGAAATGTAGGGAATGCCTAATTCTAAACCTCGCACAATAAATAATCCTCCTAAAATAATCATGACAACCGGAATCACTTTCAGAACTTTTATTCTGAAGGTTTGATTCATCAGGTTTCCGACCAAAACGACGGTAAACATGAACGGAAGGGTTCCCAATCCAAATAAGGCCATGTAAGAAGCTCCCTGCCATATTCCTCCGCTTGCTAAGCTTGCCGTTAAAGCCATGTAGACCATTCCGCAGGGTAAAAATCCATTTAACAAGCCGGTGGTAAACCTGGAACGGTAATCCGCTTTTTGCAGCAGTCTTCCAAGATTCGATTTTACTTTAAATAAAAACTTTGAAATAAAAGGAATTTTGGACGCAAAATCCTTTCCCCCGAATGAAAACAAGGCCATGATAATCAGCAATATCCCAACGGCAATGGTAAGGTATTTCTGAAATCCGGCCATTTCAAATCCTTCCCCGATAATGCCCAGCAATGCTCCTAAAAACGAATAGGTAAAGATCCTTCCGAACTGGTAGGTCAGGTTCTGAATATAATAATTCGTCGCCTGTTTTTTCGTTAATCCCATCGACAGCGCAATAGGCCCGCACATTCCAATACAGTGGAATCCTGAAGCAAAACCCAGCCCGATGGCCGATATGATAAGGGCTATTTCCATATCACATCATAATCCAGTCGGTAATCGGTTTTATCTTTGGTCCAGCTTAATCTTAAGGTATAATTCCCCATTTTCAGGATCTGAGCGGGAATGATAAAAGATCGGTTCGCATCCAGTTGTACCGCTTTATGAACGTCGAGATTCTGGTCGTCGGTTCTGTTCAGTACGAATTTTACGGTAGTATTGGAGTTATTGTAATCTTGAGGGAAAGTAATTTTAATGCCGGATTTATCCTGGCTATATACCGGTTTTTCCTGTAGTTCATCGGCCCGTTTTTTAGCATCGATGACATCCTGGTATTTCAGCTCTTCTTCATAGTAATTGTCCGTTACCATCTCGGAGTTTTTCTGTCCGTTCGGGAAAAGAAACAGCATCGATAGAATAAATATAATAAATGCTGCTAAAGCGATAAATACGCCATGTCCCCAACTAAAATTTTTCATTTCTTTTCTTTGTTATGGATAAAAACCATCACGATGCAGTATTGGACCGTGAGGATTTCTGATGGTTAAAACTGTAATTTAAAAGGACCTTCAAAATAGGTCTGGTAAGAATCGATCAGCTTGCCATTCATGTCGTAGACTCCGATCGTAATGTTCTGCTTGGAAAGGTTCATTTCACTTTCAGGGAAGCTGATATTTACGGTTCCTTTAGTGATTTTATCCCTTTCCACCGGAATTTTGCTTGATCCGCTGTAAATGACCTCGCCGTGCTTAGGCTCAATCACTTTAATGGTCACCAGTTTTTTATCATTCGTCTTATTGAGGAAGGTATAATTGTAAGTATTGGTAATTTTTCCATCCCTTACAAAGAAGGTGCTTCCTGCCGGCTTGATGAACTTGGCTTCCATTTCCCCTCTGTTGTAGAGAAGATAGCCAAGGAATGCCGTTAAAAAGACTAGAATAAAGGCAAATCCTTTCATTCTTCCTGAAAACTTAAACTTGGTCTGCTTTTCAATTTCATTTTCCGTAGCATATCGGATAAGTCCTTTTGGTAAGCCTACTTTTTCCATCACTTCATCACAGGCATCAATACAGGCCGTGCAGTTGACACATTCCAGCTGTTGCCCGTCTCTGATGTCGATCCCGGTAGGGCAGACTACGACGCATTGGTGACAGTCGATACAGTCGCCTTTTCCAGCTGCTTTCCGGTCTTCGCCCTTTCTCCATTTCGCTCTGTTTTCCCCTCTTTTGAAATCGTAGAAAACATTTACCGTGTCTTTATCAATCAGTACACCCTGTAATCTTCCGTATGGGCAGACTAAAGTACAAACCTGCTCTCTGAACCAGGCAAATACAAAATAAAAGGCTGCCGTAAGAAGGACCATCACGATAAAATTGGTAGGATGTGCAAACGGTCCTTCGGAAACGATACGGATCACTTCTTTATACCCCACGATATACATAAACATAAAGTGGGTGATGATTAAGGAGATAAAAATGTAGATTGTCCATTTCAGTCCTCTCTTCCAGATCTTTTCGGTATTCCATTCCTGTCGGTCGAGCTTCATCTGCTTGTTCCGGTCTCCCTCGATCGCATATTCTATCTTACGGAAAATCATTTCTAGGAAAATTGTCTGAGGGCAGATCCACCCGCAGAAAATTCTGCCGAAAGCAATCGTAAATACAATGATGAATATCAGAGAGGCAATAGCTCCCAAAGTTAGGATGAAAAAATCCTGAGGATAGAAAGGCTGTCCGAAAATAAAGAACTCCCTGTCGATCACATTAAATAGGATCAGCGGATTGCCGTTGATTTTGATAAACGGTACCGCAAAATAAATCAGTAATAAAATATAGCTTACAATATGTCTATAGTTGGTAAATTTCCCTCTGGGTTTTCTGGGATATACCCATTTCCTCTTCCCGGACTGATCCATGGTGCCTATAGAATCTCTGTAAGTTTCAGGGTCCAGAACCTGGCCCTGTCCGCCGCGTGCTTCCGTTTCTTCTATGTTTGACATTTGTAATAGTATTTAAAAAAAGAAAAACATAATTCGTTACTATTTTTTAATCTAATAACAAATTATGTTTCTCATATGCTTAATTTTTATTTAAAATTATTCTTTTTCCCAATGCGCTTCAGTTCCCTGAGGAGCTGCACCGCCCTGAGCTTCTGTTACCGGAGGTAATTCCTGGTTGATGTGGTATACATACGCTGCAATCTTTTCGATTTCAGCTCCGGAAACTTCTCCGTTTTTACCGAAGGCTCTCATCGCAGGATTGTTAGGAGAACCGTTCCAGTCCATATGGAATACGTTTTTAAATAACGTTTTCTCCGGCTGGTTGATCCAGTATTTGTCGGTAAGGTTTGGTCCGATACCGCCACCACCATCTTCCTTGTGACAAGAGGCACAGTTGGTTTTAAACAATTCCTTCCCTTCTGCAATATTATCTGCTGAATATTTAGCGGTTTCAATCGTTACAGGAGGTTGTGACTTGCTGTATATTTCAATCGCTGCAATCTGCTCTTTATATTCCTGCTCGTATTCGTTGATCGGGTGAGCAAAATCGGTGAAAGAGTAGGCTGCTACATAAAGAATACAAAAAGCGGTCCCAAAGTAGAACAGGCCTACCCACCATTTCGGCAATTGGTTATCCAATTCCATGATTCCGTCGAAACCATGGTCAATAAGAATATCCTTTTCCTCAGCTGCAGACTGCTTCTTGAATGCTGCGTTGTATAATCTTTTAAAATACGGTACTTTTTTCTCAGCCAGATAAGCTGCCTTTTCTTCAGGAGATAATTTCTTGAACTTGTTGTTTTCAACAAGATCTCCGATCGCTCCTTGAATGTACGCCAGAATTCCTGCAATAATTACCGTTCCCCAGAAATAAGGAGAACTTAAGAACGCATAACTTTGTACGAACAAATAATAAAAAATAGTTAAAAGTACGATTATGATGAGTATGTTGATAACAACCGGTGTTCTTTGTTTCATAATAAATTTAATTTTTTAGATTAAAATCGTCATCCTGATCATCCTGCAGAGGCGCTTCCTCTTCTTCCTTGTAATATTTTTTAGGCTTGCTAAAAACATAGATCACTAAAGAAATGAAGAACAGCAGAAAGAAAATCAGAGCCAAGGTCTGGTAAAAACCAGCGTTGTCGGTATTGGATAAGATGTCTTTAAAATTCTGCGGGATCATGATGTGAACCTTTAATATTAGTTATTACTTGCTGTTTTAATTTCAGTTGTCTTGATATCCGTTCCTAATCTCTGAAGATAAGAGATCAGTGCTACCACTTCTTTCTTCTCCAGTTCTCCTTTAGGCTTTTGTGCATAAGCCTTTTTCAAATCCGGTGCTTCAGACATGATGTCTCTTACGATTTTGGAAGCCTGGTTGTTAGCCCATGAGTTAGCAGAGTCGATTTCAGCTTTGGTATAAGGTACTTCAAAAGCACTCTTCATCAGCTTCATTTTGTCTACCATCTTAGATCGGTCCAGATCGGTAGCGATCAGCCAAGGGTAACGAGGCATGATAGAACCTGCGGAAGTGGATCTAGGGTTATACATGTGCTTATAATGCCAGGAACTTGGGTTTTTACCTCCTTCTCTATGTAAATCCGGTCCGGTTCTTTTTGATCCCCAAAGGAAAGGTCTGTCGTAAACGAATTCCCCTGCTTTGGAATACTGCCCGTTCTTACCGTTGAATCTTACGATCTCATCTCTGAATGGTCTTACCATCTGTGAGTGACAGGCGTTACATCCTTCTCTGATATAAATATCTCTACCTTCCAGTTCAAGAGGTGAATAAGGTTTTACTGCTGAAATCGTCGGTACACTTTTCTTAAGGGAAAGGGTAGGGATAATTTCCACCATACTACCGATAGATATTGTTAGTAAGGATAAAATACCCATCAACACAGGAGTTCTTTCCAGCCAAAGGTGGGTTCCTTCTCCCTCTTTACGTTTTTTGCTGATGTTAGCCAAAGCAGGTGCTTCTGCCGGTACATCTTTCTGGAATGATCCTTTTCTTACCGTTGCTACCAGGTTTACAACCATCAGGATAGCTCCTGAAAGGTAGAACAATCCTCCTACAAATCTCATTTTAAAGTAAGGAATGATTGCTGTTACAGTGTCCAGCCAGTTTTTCCAAACCAATGTTCCGTCCGGGTTGAACTGCTTCCACATTAACCCTTGCGTAAAACCTGAAATATACATCGGTACCGCATAGAAAATGATACCCAAAGTACCTAACCAGAAATGCCAGTTAGCCAGTTTCACAGAATATAATTTCGTTCTCCAAAGAATTGGGATCAGATAATAGATTACCCCGAATGCCATGAAACCATTCCATCCAAGGGCACCTAAGTGTACGTGTCCGATAACCCAGTCTGTAAAGTGACCGATTTTATTGATGTTTTTTGTTGCCAATAATGGTCCTTCAAACGTTGCCATCCCATAACAAGTTACAGCTACAACGAAAAATTTAAGAATAGGATTTTCCCTTACTTTATCCCAGGCACCTCTTAAGGTAAGAAGTCCGTTCAGCATTCCTCCCCATGACGGTGCGATCAGCATGATCGAAAATCCTGTTCCTACAGCCTGAGCCCAGGCCGGAAGAGCAGTATACTGAAGGTGGTGAGGGCCAGCCCAGATGTACACGAAGATCAAAGACCAGAAGTGAATGATCGATAATTTATAAGAGAATACAGGTCTGTCTGCTGCTTTCGGTAAGAAATAATACATCAGACCAAGTACCGGCGTTGTAAGAACGAATGCTACGGCATTGTGTCCGTACCACCATTGTACGATAGCGTCTTTTACCCCTGCATAAGCTGAATAAGACTTCCATCCTGTAAAAGAAAGAGGCACCTCAAGGTTGTTGAAGATGTGCAGCATCGCTACTGCAATCCATGTACCTACATAGAACCAGATCGCTACGTAAAGGTGTCTTACCCTTCTTTTGGCAATAGTCAGGAACATATTCGCTCCGAAAATGATCCATGAGAAGGCGATCAGAATATCGATTGGCCATTCGTGCTCTGCGTATTCTTTAGAAGTGTTAATTCCCATGAAGAACGTTACGTACGTTACAAGGATCATAATCTGCCATGTCCAGAAATGGATCCAGGATAAGGTATCGCTGTACATTCTTGTTTTTAATAATCTCTGTAAAGAGTAGTACACCCCTACATAAACCACATTCATTACGAATGCAAAAATTACAGTGGTCGTGTGCAACATCCTGATTCTTCCGAACCCGAATGCACCATGCGTTTTTATCAATCCGTCGATACCGCCACCTAAACTTTTAATGGTAGTATCATCAGTTCCGAAAATAAATTCCGGAAGCTCAGGATAAAAAAGCATCAATGCCGCCGTAAGCCCGAATAAAAACCCTATGATCCCGAAAGCTACGGTCGCATAGAGGAATGCCCGGACAATACTGTTGTCATAACTAAACTTTTGTGTTTCCATATCAACTATTCACTTTTATCTTCAATTTTATTATTTTCTCCTTTTTCTTTCGTGTCTTCTTTGTCGTCGGATTCTTCCTTTTCCTTGATTTCATCGGAGTCGAACAGAATTCTTACAGCAGGGGATTCATCATCCTCAAACTGCCCTTTTCTCGCGTAGATAATAAACACGACCAGGAAAACAGCAGCTAAAGAAACACTGCAAAGGATCATTAAATACAGAATATCCATTAGACAACAAAATTAACCTATTTTCGGGGTTCAAATTTAATGAAAAATAATGACTTTCATCACGAAATACGGGTTTTGGATAATTTAAAATCAGTCTAAATAAGCCTGTTTATGCCTGGTTTTTGAAATATTTTCTGCCAAGAATCCAGGTTGAAAGTGTCGTAAATGAAACTACCGTAATCGAACTTGCCGGCATGATCAAAGCGGCAAAAAGAGGATGCATATGACCTGTAACTGCGTAACTTAAACCGACGATATTGTAAAGAAAACTAATTATAAATGTGATTTTCACAATCTTGATCGAACCTTTGCATACATTCAGGTAGCGATCCAGCGTTACTACTTTTTCACCGTTCATAATCACATCTGAAGATGGGGTAAAACTGTTGGAATCATCGGCAATTGCAATTCCCACATTACTCTGTTTCAGCGCACCTGCATCGTTTAGTCCATCGCCGAGCATAACGACTTTCATATTTTGACTCTGAAGATTCTGGATGTAGTTCAGTTTATCCTCAGGATTTTGGTTGAATGCCATGGATTTGTAGTTCGGAATCAGTTCTTTAAGCTGATCTTCCTCCGAAGAATTGTCGCCGCTCAGAATATAAACTTTATAATTTGTCAGCTTTCTGAAAAGGTCTTTCAGGTTCTCACGGTATTCATTTTTAAAGATAAATTTTCCTAAAAACTCATTATTCTTACTCACATATACGGCAGTCTCAAGGTTTTTGGATTCCTGATTGTTGTATTTTGCCGATCCGATTTTGTAAATATTTCCTCTTACGCTTGCCTCATACCCCTTTCCTGAAATCTCCCTGAAATGTTCCGCCGGGAAATATTCATCCTTAACCTCGATGAATTCATACAGCGATTTGGAAAGCGGATGGTTGGAATTTTTAAGCAGGGTCTTGATATTCAATGAATCAAATTCTGAAATCTCAGCACCTTCATATCTTATATTTGACTTTTTGCGGTGGGTGATGGTTCCTGTCTTGTCAAAAACAATCGTATCCAGTTTTGCAATTTTCTCAATCGTTAAGGTATCTTTTACATAGAATTTATTCCTGCCTAAAATCCTCATAATGTGACCGAACGTGAACGGAGCCGAAAGCGCAAGCGCACAAGGGCACGCAATGATCAGGATGGCGGAAATAACCTGGAACATTTTCTCCATATCAACTGTTGCCCAGTAAATTCCAGCAACAAGGGCAATGCCTAAAATTATGAATGTGAAATATTTACTGATGGTGTTCGTCAATGTATCCAGTCCGGTCTCGTGCTTTTTAAAGGCTTCTTTGTTCCACAGTTGTGTCAGGTAACTCTGATCTACATCCTTAATTACTTCCAGTTCCAGCGAAGAGCCGATCTGCTTGCCTCCGGCGAAGATCTTATCACCCGGCTGTTTGCTGATGCTTTCGCTTTCCCCCGTGATAAAACTGTTGTCGATGTTTCCTTCTCCGCTGATCAGAATAGCGTCCACCGGAATGATTTCCTGGTTTCTCACTAAAATCCGGTCTCCAACCTTAACATCTGAAAGCAAAATATTTTCCTGCTTCCCTTCAAAATCAACCTTCGTTACGGCAATAGGGTAAAACGATTTGTAATCCCGGTCGTACGAAAGCGCGTTGTAAGTCCTCTTCTGGAAAATCTTACCCAGGAGCATGAAGAACAGAAGTCCGCAGAGTGTATCAAAATAGCCCGGACCGTAATTGGTCGCCACTTCGTACAGACTTCGTCCGAAAAGAACGATAATTCCCAGCACAATCGGAACGTCGATATTCACGATCCTGTTTTTAAGGCCGTACCAGGCCGATTTATAATAATCCGATGCGGAATAGACCACCACTGGAATCGCCAGTAAACACATCAGAGCCCTGAAAAGCCCTTTGTAATGTTCCATCCAGTAATCTTCGCCGCCGATGTATTCCGGAAATGCCAGAAACATTCCGTTTCCGAAGGCAAAAGCGGCTATGGCAAACTTTACCAGCAGCGATTTGTCAAGATGTTCCACATTTTTGTCCGCTGTTTCAAGGCTAATGACCGGCTTGTAACCTAAATTGGTTAAAAAGTTAGCTAATTCGCTTAATTTAAGTTCGTTATGGTTAAAAGAAATTTGTAAGGTCTTTCTGGTGAAGTTAACCTGGGAATATTTAATGCTCTTGTTCAAAGTATGCAGGCTTTCCAGCAGCCAGATACACGACGAACAGTGAATGACGGGAATCTTGAAAGTCACTAAACTTGTACCTCCTTCCGAAAAATCCGTTACCTTATCGAAAATTTCCTGAGCATCAAGATATTCAAACTGTGATGAGCTTTCATCCGGCCGGATGCCTGCCCTCTTGTTTAATTCGTAAAAATTACTTAAATTGTTGGTATTCAGAATTTCGTAAACAGACTTACAACCATTGCAGCAGAAAGTCTTTTCATCAAACAGAATTCTTTCCTTTTCGATCTCTTGACCACAATGAAAACAGTTCTCGCTCACCTCCATAAATTATTGAACTACAAAATTATAACAATTTTTTTTGTTTATCGGATTAAAAAGTTCTATTTTTGTGATAAATGTCATATAGAATGTCGCAGGAACAACAGATTGCAATTGAAGAGAGATTTGCCAGAGTTTTTAGTGATAAATCGTTTAAGGAAAGACTTTCCAGCGCCGATTTTGAAAAATATATCAATGGTAAAAAGAAATTTTCTTTTCAGAAGCATGATACTATTTTCGAGGACGGCGAAACACCGAAAGGCGTTTTTGTATTGGAAAAAGGGGCAGCTAAGCTTTCCAAATCAGGAGCTTTCGGAAAAGACCAGATTTTACGGTTCATCAAAGAGGGCGATATCATCGGTTACCGCTCTTTGCTTTGCGGTGAAAATTTCCAGGCCAAAGCCGAAGCGATGACCGATATCGAAGCGACTTTTTTACCGGCCGACATTTTTATGTATCTTCTGGAAGTAGATCCTCAGCTTTCTTTTGTAATGCTTCAGAAAATCGCCTACGAGCTGGGAGAATCTTCCAACACCATCACTTTCCTGGCACAGAAAACCGTCCGCGAAAGACTCGCTGAAATTTTATTGCTTTTAGAGCAGAAATTAGGTGTTGATCCGGAAGGCTTCATCAAAATTTCTTTGACAAGAGAAGAAATTGCCAACATCATCGGGACGGCTACCGAAAGTGCCATCCGTCTGATCTCCGAATTCAAAGGTGACCAGCTCATCGAAGTAGACGGGCGGAACATCAAAATTCTCAACCACGACAAATTAATGAAACTCGGTCACGTAGTTTTATAAATCATACAAAACTTTAAGTCGGCTCAGTGCCGACTTTTTAACTTTTAAAAAATAGATACATTATGTCTGTTCATTCTGAAATTAAAAAAGTTACTACAGAAACCTTGCGTAAAATGAAATTCGACAAGGAAAAAATAACAATGCTTACGGCGTACGATTATACCACTGCGAAAATGGTGGATGCAGGAGGAATTGATGCGGTCCTGATCGGGGATTCTGCGGCCAATGTAATGGCGGGTTTTGAAACGACACTGCCGATTACCCTGGATCAGATGATCTACCACTCTCAGAGCGTGGTCAGAGGAACCGACAGGGCATTGGTTGTAGCCGATTTACCTTTCGGAACGTACCAGAGCAATCCTGAAAAAGCCCTGGAATCCGCAGTGAGGATGATGAAGGAAGGCGGAGCGCATGCCGTGAAGATCGAAGGCGGAAAGGAAATTTCAAAATCAATCAAGAAAATCATCAATGCCGGAATTCCTGTGATGGGACACTTGGGATTAACCCCACAATCGATTTACAAGTTCGGGACCTATAAAGTCAGGGCCAAAGAAGAAGCGGAAGCGGAAAAACTGATTGCCGATGCGCAGCTGTTGGAAGAATTAGGGTGCTTTGCCGTGGTTTTGGAAAAAATCCCTGCGGATCTGGCCAAGAAAGTAACGGAAGCCGTTTCCATTCCGACCATCGGAATCGGAGCAGGAGCCCATTGTGACGGTCAGGTGCTGGTATATCATGATATGGTGGGAATGAACAAAGGCTTCAGCCCGAAATTTTTAAGAAGATACCTGGATCTGTACACTGAAATTACCGGTGCCGTGGCGCAGTATGTAAAAGATGTAAAAGGACAGGATTTCCCTAATGAAAGTGAAAGTTATTAATTCATGAGAAACCAACAGCAAACTCAGGGGATTATATCCATCATTGCGTTGTTCTGCCTTGTGGTGGGATGGTTTAACCTCTTTTCCCCGGAAATCAACAATTTATTATCACGGAAAATTTTTTACGTTCTCATCGGGATCAGCTTCTTTCTGCAGGCCCCTTTTTTAAAGAATAAGAATTTTAGCTATGGAATGTATGCAGTTGCAGCAGTCTGTGTGCTGGGAGGTTTGCTGATCCCGGTGGGCTCAGGAATGGAATCACTAAAAACCCTTGCCGTTTTTGTAGGGCTTATTATAACATTTTCAGGCCGGCAAAGTTATCGTCAATAAAGTATGAAGGATCAGATTGTATATGAAGATAACCATCTTCTGGTGATCAATAAGAAAGTCGGGCAGCTCGTACAGGGCGACAAAACCGGCGACGAATCCTTATTGGAAACCATTAAGGATTTTATAAAAAAAAGGGACAACAAGCCGGGGAATGTATTTCTCGGCTTGGTTCACCGTATTGACCGGCCGACTTCAGGTTTGGTGATTTATGCCAAAACCTCAAAGGCTTTGTCGCGTCTGACGCAGATGGTAAAAAATCGCGAAGTTAAGAAAACCTACTGGGCGGTAGTCGCTAAAGAAATGATTCCCAAAACCCAGAGGCTGGTACATTATTTAAAGAAAAACGAAAAGAACAACAAAGCCATTGTTTTTCCTAAAGTGACGGACGGTGCTAAAGAAGCAATTCTTACTTACAACGTGATCAAAGCTCTGGAGAACTATCTTTTGCTTGAAATCGATCTTGAGACCGGAAGACATCATCAGATCAGGGCCCAGTTATCCAAAATCGGCGTTCCCATCAAAGGGGATCTCAAATACGGCGCTCCGCGTTCAAACCCCGACGGCGGAATCAACCTTCACGCCCGGAAGCTGGAATTCATCCATCCTGTTACCAAGGAAAATATAGAAATCATAGCCCCGGTTCCGCAGAATGATGCGGTCTGGAGGGCTTGTGAAGATTAATTTAATTTAACTCGGAGTAGAAATCGGACAGGCTGGAAGAGGGAAGCCGGATGCTGGAGGTTTCTCTTGTCAAAGATAGGATCAAAGGTTTTGATAATCAAACTGGATATTTTGTCGATTTCTTGCAAAGTTCTAATTTAATACTAAATAAATAGCTTGGTTTTATTTTTCAGCTAAGGTTGAATTTATATTATTTTAAAGTCCCAAAGGGATGGCTTTTTGTAGGTTAGGATAAAAGCCTATCAGAAGTATTAACCGTATTTAATTCAGCTATCCTATTCATTAGAAACAATGCCGATTCGCTGGCTACTACTTCGGCTACGATGTTAGCAAAAAATTTCCGGCATACGGCTTTCCTCGTGCAGTCTTCTGTCTATAATGTGTTAATTGTAAAATACATCCGTATAAATACCTGCTGAAAAGACAGGATTTTCCTGAGCAACGCATTGGTTTTTTTAATAATTTTACGGGATAAATTTAAAAAACAATACCATGCTTACACTCGGACAATTAAAAGAAGCCACCTGTTCCAAATCGGATTATGCTTCCAAGTTTTTACCCTATGTTGTCGAAACATGCAACAAATTTTCAATCAATACACCCGCAAGAATGCTTAATTTCCTGGCACAGGTCGGGCACGAGAGCGGCGGTCTTTTTTATACGGAGGAACTGGCCAGCGGAAGTGCTTATGAAGGCAGAAAAGATCTGGGAAACACCCAGAAAGGTGACGGTGTAAAATTCAAGGGCCGGGGCCTTATTCAGATTACCGGGAGAGCTAATTACCTGGCTGTTTCCAAAGCACTGGGGGCCGATTTTATTGCAAACCCGACTCTTTTAGGCGGAAAAAATGTGACGAAATGCAGCAATGCCCAGCTGGAAAATGCAGCTAAAAGCGCCGGATGGTTCTGGAACACCCGTAAACTGAACGATCTTGCCGATCAGATTGATCTTACCAAAGGTATCGATACCGGAAACAACCTGGTAATTTTCAAAAAAATTACAAAAGCTATTAACGGCGGCTATAACGGATTGCCGGACCGGCTGAACCGATATAAAACGGGGCTGACTTATTTTCTTTAAAAGGTAGATGTGCAGCTATTTATCCCTCAATAATATGTAAATTTAAAAAGATTATCTCAACGGGATAATCTTTTTTATTGGTCTGAATTTTACGGTTTCAAACATCTGGCTTATGGATTCCAATATCAGACTTCTATCATCCATTACCCAACTTCCGCCTTAAAAAAAAAATTGCCCGTTCAAAAAAAATGGCTACCTTCGTCTCAGACTTTAGGGGTGTCTGTTGAAAAAACAGGCTGAGAATTACCCTTTGAACCTGATCCGGATCATACCGGCGTAGGGAAAAGTGCAATGACTTTGCTGTACATTCTTTTGTACCGTCATGGGCATTCCTAAAGCAGATATAAAATTTAGGAATGGAACTCACAATCAACCACACCCGGAAAACTTTTAATGTACTTCCTGCCACGCTGGAAGCATTGCTGGCTATGGAATTTCCCCAAAAGCGAAAAGGTATCGCCGTAGCCCTCAACAACCGTATTATCCCTCAACATTCCTGGGCGGAAACATTACTCAACGACAAAGACTCCGTTTTAATCATCACCGCCACTCAGGGCGGTTAATCCCATAAAAACAAATTGTATGGCTCATAACATCACCCGTTTGCCTTTCCCGAACTCAAAAAAGATCTATGTGGAAGGAAAAATTCATCCCATCCAGGTCGCAATGCGCGAAATAGAGCTCAGTCCGACCAAACTTTCCAATGGAACGTTGGAACACAACCCGCCGGTTACTGTTTACGATACTTCCGGACCCTATACCGACGAAAATTCTGAAATTGATATCGAAAAAGGCCTGCCGAGAATCCGTGAACAGTGGATCCTGGACCGCAACGACGTAGAAATCCTGGAGGGGATTACCTCCGAATACGGAAAAGCCAGGCTTGCCGATTCAAAGCTGGATCAACTCCGGTTTTCATACAATCACAAGCCGAAAGTAGCCAAAGAAGGAAAAGAAGTTACCCAACTATACTACGCCAGACAGGGAATTATCACCCCCGAAATGGAGTACATCGCCATCCGGGAAAACCTGCGCATCGAGGAGTTGGAGACTGTTTCCAAAGAAATGGCTTCCCAGCATACCGGAAACAGCTTCGGGGCAAGAACGCCTAAAGGCAAAATTACACCTGAATTTGTACGGGACGAAATTGCCGCAGGGAGAGCGATCATTCCCAATAACATCAACCATCCGGAAAGCGAACCGATGATCATCGGACGAAACTTTTTAGTGAAGATCAATGCCAACATCGGGAACAGTGCCGTTTCCTCAAGCATTGAAGAGGAAGTGGAAAAAGCAGTCTGGGCCTGCCGCTGGGGTGCCGATACGATCATGGACCTGTCAACAGGGAAAAATATCCATGAAACAAGGGAGTGGATCATCAGAAACAGTCCGGTTCCGATTGGTACCGTTCCGATCTATCAGGCACTGGAAAAAGCAAAAGGCGTCGCAGAAGACTTAACCTGGGAAATTTTTAAAGATACTTTGATCGAGCAGGCGGAGCAGGGCGTTTCCTATTTTACCATTCATGCCGGTGTTTTGCTGAGGTATATCCACCTGACGGCAAAACGGGTAACCGGAATAGTTTCCAGGGGAGGATCGATTATGGCCAAATGGTGCCTGTTCCATCATAAAGAAAACTTTCTGTATACGCATTTTGAAGAGATCTGCGAGATCATGAAAAAATATGATGTGGCTTTTTCCTTAGGCGATGGTCTTCGTCCAGGCTCTATCGCTGATGCCAATGACGAAGCGCAGTTTGCAGAACTGGAAACTTTAGGGGAACTCACAAAAATTGCGTGGAAACATAATGTCCAGGTGATGATCGAAGGCCCGGGCCACGTCCCGATGCACATGATCAAGGAAAATATGGACAAGCAGCTGGAAGAGTGCCACGAAGCGCCTTTTTATACCTTAGGGCCACTTACAACGGACATTGCGCCTGGCTATGACCATATTACTTCCGGGATCGGTGCGGCGATGATCGGCTGGTTCGGCTGTGCGATGCTTTGCTATGTAACTCCGAAGGAGCATCTTGGGCTTCCGAACAGAGACGATGTAAAAGTTGGCGTAATTACGTACAAGCTGGCAGCCCATGCAGCAGACTTGGCAAAAGGCCATCCCGGCGCCCAGTATAGGGACAATGCTTTAAGCAAAGCAAGATTTGAATTCCGTTGGGAAGACCAGTTCAACCTTTCGCTCGATCCGGAGACGGCAAGTTCTTACCATGATGAAACCCTTCCGGCTGACGGAGCCAAAGTGGCCCATTTCTGCTCGATGTGCGGACCGAAATTCTGCTCGATGAAAATCACCCAAGAAATCCGTGAGTCTGCCGAACAGGGAATGTTAGATAAATCCCAGGAATTCATCGAAAAAGGGAAGGAGATTTATATATGATCATCGTCATCACGCCTGAACAATCCGTGCGGAATGAAACTGAAGTCATAAATGAATTGTTTCGGGAAGGACTGGAATTGCTTCATGTGAGAAAACCGGTAATGAATGCCGCAACCATGCGAAATTATATAAAAAATATTGATTCCGGCTTTCATGAAAGGCTGGCTCTGCACAGCCATTATATCCTGGCTGAAGAATTCGGGACTTCCAGGCTCCACTTTAAAGAAGTGGAAAGACCGAATATCCCGGAACATTTTTTTGACGAATATATTGTATCGACTTCAGTACACCATATTGATGACTTCAATACGCTGGATTCACGCTGGGAGTATGTATTTCTGGGTCCTGTGTTTCCGAGTATTTCCAAGAAAGGTTATGGAAATGGCTCGAAAATTCTGAAAAGTATCCGGCAGCGGGAAAATGATGATTCCAAACTTATCGCTTTGGGCGGGATCAATCCGCATAATATTAATATGGTTTTTTCAGAAGATGTGGACGGAGCCGCTTTGCTGGGAGCCATCTGGGAAAGTGAAGAACCTTTAAAAACATATATCCAATGCAGACAGAACGTCCTTTTGTTATGACCATTGCCGGCTTCGACCCAAGTGGCGGGGCAGGTATCCTGGCAGACTGTAAAACTTTTGAACAGCTGAAAGTTCAGGGATTAGGCGTATGTACGGCCATTACAATTCAGACTGACTCTCAGTGCCTGAGCCTGGAATGGCAGCCGTTAGACAAGGTTACATCAGCTATCAGCATTTTAATGGAGAAGTATCCTGTGAGAGCGGTCAAAATCGGAGTGGTAAAGGATTCTGAATTTTTACATGAAATTATGAAAACCGTTAAACTCCATGCTCCTGAAGCGAAGATCATCTGGGATCCGGTGTTGAAAAGTACTTCTGAGTTTACCTTTTTTGATCTGAATACCATTCCGGACTTAAAAAATGTTTTAAATGAAATTGATCTGATCACTCCAAATTATCACGAATATCAGGTTTTACAGAAAAACATCTTGTTTGATTGTGAAAACTCATGTACGGTGCTCATTAAAGGCGGACACCGGGAATACAGTTTAGGGACAGATATTCTAAGAATTAAAGGAAAAGAAATTCCTATTTCACCTTATCATCAAGATGGAGTCTATCATCCGAAGCATGGTTCCGGTTGTGTGCTGTCGTCCGTGATTGCAGCACAGTTGGCGAGGGGAGAAGATATGGAAACGGCCTGCCGGAAAGGAAAAGAATATATCGAAAAATTTTTAATGGGAACTCCCGGTCTGCTGGGATTCCATTCCTGAAATTTCTTAATTCAATTAAAAATAAAAATGGAAAAACTACAATACATTTCGCAGGGCTTTACACAGGCCGAACAGGAATGTAATATTAAAAACGCTTTAGACAACGGTGCCCGATGGATACAGATCCGCTGGAAAAATGCTCCTGAAAATGAACTGATCAGGCTTTGTGAAAATATAAAAAAGCGGTGTCCGGAATACCAATCGGTCTGTATCATCAATGACCATGTGCAGATCGCGAAAGACATCGACGCTGATGGCGTTCATTTAGGATTACAGGATACTTCCGTTGAAGCCGCAAGATCTGTTTTAGGAGAAAATAAAATTATCGGCGGGACGGCGAATACCTTTTCTGATCTCCTCCGGCGGATCAGTGAATCCTGTGACTATATCGGTTTGGGGCCTTTACGCTTTACCTCAACCAAGGAAAAACTGAGTCCGGTGTTGGGTTTTGATGGATATGAGAATATCATCCGGAGCCTGAAGGAAAACTCAATTGAAATTCCTAAAATATTTGCGATCGGCGGAGTGATTCTCGACGATGTTGAAAGACTACAGGAAACAGGAATTTACGGAGTTGCTGTTTCCGGTCAGATCACTGCACGGCCTTCTGTCATCAAAACATTCAGAGAAGCATTAAAACAGGATCCCGTGACTTTATGAAACAGATAAAAATTTACCTATGAATAATCAGAATTTAATAATAGCCGGCAGAACCTTTGCGTCAAGGCTGTTTTTGGGAACCGGAAAGTTTGGGAACCTATCGGAAATGACGGATTCCATCATCGCTTCAGGAAGCGAGCTGGTAACCATGGCTTTAAAAAGGATTGATTCCCAATCTCCGGAAGACGATCTGCTGAATGCCTTGAAAATCACGGGATCTCATCTTTTACCCAATACTTCAGGCGCAAGAACGGCTAAAGAAGCAGTGTTGGCTGCACAGTTGGCGAGGGAAGCCCTGGAAACCAATTGGGTAAAACTGGAAATTCACCCGGATCCGAAATACCTGCTGCCGGATCCGATCGAGACTCTATATGCTACGGAAGAACTTGCCAAATTAGGTTTTGTGGTGATGCCTTACATCCATGCTGATCCGGTACTTTGTAAACGCCTGGAAGATGCAGGCACTGCGGTTGTGATGCCTTTGGGTGCACCGATCGGAACGAATAAAGGCCTGAAAACCTTGGACTTTTTAGAAATCATCATTAGCCAGAGCAACGTTCCTGTTGTCGTGGATGCCGGAATCGGGGCACCTTCCGACGCGGCAAAAGCCATGGAAATGGGAGCAGACGCTGTGTTGGTAAATACAGCGATTGCCGTTGCCGGAGATCCGGTAAGTATGGCTCAAGCCTTTAAAGAAGGGGTGGCCGCCGGCAGAAGAGCCTACGAAGCCGGCTTGGGAGCCATTTCAAAACATGCCGAAGCTTCCAGTCCGCTGACTTCTTTTTTGTTTGATTAAATCTGAAGGATGAAAAGTTTTACATCTGTTTTTGAACAGTACCGGTGGAATGACATAAAGTCCAGGCTGGAAACGGTAACGCCGGCCGATGTTGAAAGAAGCCTACACAAAACCAGCAGGACGATCGATGATTTTCTGAATCTTATTTCTTCTGCCGCTGCCGGAAAACTGGAGGTGATGGCCGGAATGGCGCAGCGTCTTACCCAAAAACGGTTCGGAAAAACCATTCAGCTGTATGCGCCGCTGTACCTCAGCAACGAATGCCAGAATATCTGTACCTATTGCGGATTCAGTCTCGATAATCCGATTAAGCGGAAAACACTGTCTGATACGGAACTCATGATCGAAGCCTCGGTGTTGAAATCGATGAGTGTAAATCATGTATTGCTGGTAAGCGGAGAAGCCAATAAAACGGTTGGTATCAGTTGTTTTGTGAATGCCGTCAAGCTGTTGAAGCCTCATTTCGCCAATATTTCCATTGAGGTTCAGCCGTTGTCTGAGGTCGAATACGGTCAGCTTCATGAAGTGGGAGTGAATGCCGTTTTGGTGTATCAGGAAACCTATCATCAGGAAGTATACAAAGAATACCATCCGAAAGGCAGGAAATCAAACTTCGGTTTCCGTCTGGAAACTCCTGACCGGATTGGCAGTGCCGGAATCCACAAAATAGGACTCGGCGTTCTGCTCGGACTGGAAGACTGGAGGGTAGACAGCTTTTTCAACGCGCTTCATATCGATTACCTTCAGAAGCAATACTGGAAATCTAAATTTTCCGTCTCATTCCCAAGGCTCCGGCCTGCGGAAGGAATCATTGAACCGAATTTCATCATGTCCGATAAAGATTTACTGCAATTGATCTGTGCTTACCGAATCTGGAATGAGGATCTTGAAATTTCCATCTCTACCAGGGAAAATGAAACATTCAGGAACCATATCATTTCATTGGGTGCAACGGCAATGAGTGCAGCTTCCAAAACGAATCCCGGCGGATATGCCGTAGACAGACAATCCCTGGAACAGTTTGAGACCAGCGATGAAAGAAGCATGGAAGAAATAAAAAGCATTATCAGAAAAGCCGGCTACGATCCGGTGATGAAAGACTGGGATACCGTTTACAGTGGGGTATAAAACGAATTGGACCATTAAGGTTTTATTAGAGAGTTAAGCTTAATTTGCGTGAACCCGAAGTAATAGGCTGGAAGAAGGAAGCTGGATGATGGAAGTTCCCTATGTCAATAGTACATCAAAGGTATTGATTATCAAATGAAACATTTTTCACTTTATTAAAGGCAACTTTGTTTAAATATTTATTCAGAAATCTGGCTTTTAAAAAAATTATGCATTGAGCTTGTTTTATTCTCTTACGAATACTTAATATTCTCACTCCATAAAATCAATCTTAATGGTTTAAAATCATAAAAAATGAAAGGTGAAGATATTTTTGTCCGTTACAGCCGTCAGATTTTCATAGAGGAGATCGGGCTTGAGGGCCAGCGGAAAATAATGAATGCCAAAGTTTTGGTTATCGGAGCCGGCGGGTTAGGCAGTCCTGTGATTCAGTATCTGGCAGCAGCGGGAGTCGGTAAGTTGGGTGTAGTGGATTTTGATGAGGTGGAACTGCATAATTTAAACCGTCAGGTTATTCATAATGAAAGTTCGGTCGGTATTTCCAAAGTGGAAAGCGCAGAACAGTTCGTTAAAAATCTAAATCATCAGGTAAATTTTACCGGACATCAACTGAAAATGGATGCTGCCAATGCGGAAGAACTGATTTCGGATTACGATATTATTATCGATGGCTCCGATAATTTTACAACAAGATATCTGGTAAATGACACTTGTGTAAAATTAGGAAAACCATTGGTTTATGGAAGCATTCTCAGCTTTTCGGGCCAGGTTGCGGTTTTTAATTATCAGGGAAGCCGGAACCTACGGGATATTTTCCCGGAACCGCCTTTGGATGAAAATATTCCCGACTGTGACAGTCTGGGCGTGCTGGGTCCTTTGCCTGGGATTGTGGGGAGCATGATGGCCCATTTAGCACTCAACCTCATCACCGGTCTTCCTGTGCCTGTAAATAAACTGGCTTTGATTGATACATTCAGCTGGACTTTTCAGGCGGTTGATTTTTAAATAAAATATGAAGGGTCGCAAGAGGGAAACAGGAGGTTCTGTTTGCCATATTTCTTATTCGATTTTTAACGTTCTATGTTAACTTGCAAATAAATATGCTAAAAAATTAATTGCCTACTTGTAAATAGTTTTTCTGATAAGGTATTTTGTTTCGCATTATTCCAAAGCATTGTCTGAGTAATTTATTACATACAGCAATCAATGCGACTTTTTTGGATTTATTTTTCGACAAAATTCTTTCATATAGTTCCCTACATTGGCTGTTAAATCTCATAGCTGTCCAAGAACACACATATAAAATACTTCGTACATGCTTTTTTGTGGTCCTACATTTGCAAAGACTTTTCTTTTTGGTTCCTGATTCATAAAGACAAGGAGCTACTCCAAAGTATTTGGATATTTGTTTAGCATTGGCGAAATTTTTAAATCCATTGGTGGCTACCAGCAACAGTAAAGCCGTTTTTTCTCCAATGCCCGAAATACTACTTAATAAATCTACATCTCGCTTTAATTCTTCATCCTGAAGTCTTGACATCCGTGAGATTACTTTTTCTATCTCGCAGTCATGATTCCTGATAAGTCTTTCATAATGTTTTATCGTTTCCTTGCTACACATTGCTTTTTGTTGAAGAGCCTTAAGCTTAAGACCATACTTTTTTTTCGCCTGTTCCAGATCATGCCAAAGATTTAATTCCTGATCAAGATATTCCAAAGTCTTACTTTTAGGAGTATACGGTCTAAATTCTACCTGTTCACCATACTCCCGAATCAGTCTGGAATCTTCAGCATCAGTCTTACTGATATGATTCTTTAATTCGCCATATCTTTTTATACTTACTGGATTTACCATACTTACTTCGAAACCCAATTCATGGGAAAAATATAAAATCTTGCTGCTATAAGCACCTGTGGCCTCTACTATAATCTTATATTCTTCTTTATCAAAAAAATTAAGATTACCTAAAATATCTTTTCTAAGATTAGGAATATTACGTGTTATTATTACTCCCTCTGAATCCTTGTAATTAAGAGTAAGCATTTTCAAGCTAACATCTACTCCAATTACTTTTTTCTCTAAATTTGACATAAGAGTTTTCTTTATTTATTGGAAATCTGTTTTCCTGTAACCAACGTGGTAAGAGAATTTTACCTAAACAGCGTTCTATTCGGTTTTTAGAAAACAAGGAATAGGGATGGAGCGTTTAAATCGATATCGTAAGTATCAGCGCAAAGGCTATCTGTTTCCTATTCCTTTTTCCAAAAGTTATTCTTAAAATTAAGTCTTTCTGATTTATTACAAACTTACCACAAACTTACCACGCAAAGTTTGCTTTTGCTGATATGTATGAAAAGAAGGCAAAGATAAATCAGCGGCTCTTGCGCTTTGCCCCCCCTTTTATAAATGGGCAGAACAATTATCAGCTTTGCTTCAATTTATTCGATTAAAGTGTTGGAAGTTGGAGCCTGGAGCTTTTTCCAGTCAATATCATAACCAAACGGCTTAATTAATCCCACCTTATTTTTTTAAGCTTTGCTCCGTAGGAGAAATATCTGTGTAGCAGATTATCACAATCTGCAATATATAAACTCCGGAGGAGTTTTATCTTTCTTTATCCGTTAAGTCCGGCAACCAGGTTAATGGTAAGCGCAACGACAAAAGTGTTCATGAAGAAAGCGAGCAGCCCATGGATCATGGTAATTCTCCTTAAATTTTTAGACGTAATGCTGATATCGGAGACCTGAAATGTGCAACCCATACAGAAAGAATAGTAGGCAAAATCCAGATAATCGGGATGATAGGTTTCGTTTTCATCCTCGGTCGGGAATTTAAGGCCACCGGTTTCCTCTTTTTTGCCGGAAGGATCCTCGTCGTAATATTCCCGGGCGTAATGAAAAATATATTGCGTCTGCACCATAATCCACGATAAGATCATGGCCCCGAGAACGGCGGGAAGGAAATAGATTTCTTTCTGTATGCCTTTATCTTTGGAAGTAATTAAAAAGAATATCGCAAACATGCTTGCCAGGGACGCAATAATGATGGTAGCAAACACAAAAACAGCATTTCCGTCATCGGCTCTGGCCTTTTTACGGATGTCATCCACCTTCCGGTGGAGAATCACCTGCCAGTCCAGAAAAAGAAAAACCAGAGAAAAGGCCAGCCAGCAGAAAATAAGAATAATCAGCGGTTTCATGTCCAGCCTGAAAATCAGAAAGAAAACCACAGCAGCAGCCAACAGACTGATGAGACCTCTCTTCACCGGGCTGAGTTTTAAGAAAAAGCTGTCCTGTGTTTTCATTTTTGTCATTCGGAATTTTCTTTAAAAATAAATAAAAATATTTTCTGCCGCATCTGGCAAAACGGAAATTAAGTTTTTTTTAATGGAAAACAGGATCCGGAGTTCATAAAAAATCCTTTTAACTGACATTAAAAGGATTATGGTTTTTTATTTAATTCGGCTCTTACTGTCCCTGCGGAACCATTCCGCCATTATCCTCTTTTTTGCTTTCTTTCAGGATGCTCTGGTCTTCTTTGGCCAGTTTGTTCCGGGTTGGAATTTTATAATTTACCGATAGTCCGAAGTTTCTTGTATCGTATTTGTTTCGCATATACACCGATTGGCCCTGCGGCGGGTTGGACCGTACCTGCATGATCTGGCCGTTGAAGATATCGTTGGCAAACACGGAAACTGTCAGGCGGTTATCCATAAATTTTTTCGTCAGCGTCAGGTCGAATGAATTGTTGAACGGTTTCTCCGCCGTAAAATAGAAATAGCCGGCCCTGGGCGTTAAATAACTGTAATTGGCCGTCAGCTTAATGTCTTTCGGTAGAATAACCTGCGTCATGATGTTGAAGATCCAGAACCCTTTATTGTCCAGATCGGCAATGTCATGTTTCTGGTAACCGGCATAGATGTACATAAAGTTGATCTTGTCCGGATTAAAATTAAATTTCATGATCTCGCTCAGCGGTTTGCTGAAGATCATAAACGGAACCGGAAGTCCCACATTGAAGTTATGGATTTTCATTTCCGAAATATTGATCTGCTCGTTGAAGAGGTTTTTCCCATCCCGACGGATGATCTGGGCCACCTGGTTTTTTGCCGAACTCACGCTGTAACCGATGAAGGCATAATCAAAGGCTGAAATTTTAATTTCATAATTATCGAAGATCGTCGGCTGCAGATTCGGGTTTCCGGTTACCTGGGTATTCGGACCCTGGAAGGTAACGTTGTTCGGGTTCAGGGCGGAAATGCCCGGCAGGCTGATCTTTTTGTTGTAATTGGCCGTTACGTGCACCTGTTCCATCAGGTTGTACTGGACGCTGGCATTCGGGAACAGCTTAAATTTATTGAAAGGAAGAAGGTTTGCTTCAACAACATTGTTGCCGGTATCATAATATCTTGTAATCCCTGAAATATCATAATTCTCGGCGCGGGTTCCCAGAATGAAATCGAATTTTTTCAGCTTTGCCTGCAGCTCCAGATAGGTAGCGGTAGTCTGTCTCGTGTATTCAAGGTTCGTTAAACCTTTGCTTTCCGTATCGAAGCGCTGATGTTCATACAATCCGCCCAGGCTTACTTTACCACCATCCAGAAGCTTAATCGGCTGGGAATAATCTACTTTGAAATTGGCCACCCTCATATCCGAAGTATTGCTTAAGAGGTTTCCTAACGAAAATCTTATCGGTGGATTGGTGGTGTTATCAAAACTTACGTCACGGTAAATATTATTCTGATCAAATTTACTGTCGGACCTGGTATAACCGAATTGGAAATCAAGTTTCTGCGTCTTTTCGGAGAAGCGTTTCTGATAGGTTACCACGGCTTCCTGTCTTGTACTCAGGGTATGCGCAGCATCCGACGCATCAAAACTGAAATCCCTGAATACATATTGTGGCGGATCAAACGTTGGAATCTGTCTTTTTTCCTGTCCTTCGCCGGAGCTTAACGTGTAATTGTCGTTATTGTTATGGTAAATGTCGTAATTCAAAAGCAACCGGTCCTGTCCCAGATCAAAAGTGATTCCCGATTTTGCAAAGTATCCCCTGCCATAGCGGTCGGTATTACTTCGCAGCAAGCCGTCCTGATCTGTGTTCAGCATGCTCTCTCGGTAATTCTGGCCTACATTCAGCTGCCATCCGAAAATTTTATTTCTTGCATTCAGGTTCAGTGAATTACTGGTCCTGCTTCTGAATTTATTATAATTCGTAAAAGAATAGTTTCCGGAATAGGTAGCGGTTAAGTACTTATTGGCATTCTTGTTCGTGATGATGTTCATGATGGCTCCGCCGGAAGTGGCCGGGAATTCCGCGCCGGGCTGGGTAATCACTTCAATCCGGTCTACCGAATTGGCAGGCATTCCTTCAAGAAAAGAATTCAGCTCATTCGAGGTAATATTCAGAGGTCTTCCGTTGAGGTAAACGTCGAGCATCTTTCCCTGGTACATCATTCCGGCGATGTCGGTAGACACCAGTCCGGGAAGTTTCTTGATTCCTTCCAGCACATTCCCGTTGTTCAGCTGTGGCTGTTCCGAAAAATCAAAGATCGTACGGTCTGCCTTCTGCTCAACGGCTTTTTTAGTTTTAGTAATGACAACGCCTTCAATCTGCTTTTCCTTAGTCGTCTGGTTACCGGTTTTTTCCTGGGCAGAAATAAAAGCCATGCTCAGAAAAGATAAAGTGATAATTGTTTTTTTCATGCTCTTTCGATTCAATTGATTAGACACCGCAAAACAAACTTTGTTACAGGCATACAAAGAATTTCTAAATCGTAAGATTAAATAAATGATTAAGATAAGATTACTCTAAGCTTAATAATCAAAATGATGGATATTCATGTTTTTATCTTTTTATAATATTTTTAATGGGTTAGAATTTAGTTTAAATGAAGTTTAAACCCTTTCCTTTTCCTCAAATTTGATTGCCTTTTTCTGGATCTTTTTTTTCTGGCCTCCGAAAGTATAGTTCACGCTCAGCCGGAAGCTTCTGCCGTCCCAATAATTATTAATATGATGAACACTATCGGTAAAATAAATATCACCACGGAACCGTTGGGCAAAAATATTGGTTACCGTAGCATTGATCTGCAGTTGCTTTTCCATCAGGGAGACTTTAAGACCCGATGAAAGATCGGAGAAATTATGATAATAATAATTTACATTTCTGGAAGGCAGGCTTTGTTCGTAATTCAGGAAAAAAGCAAATGTTTTGGTTTTATTAAGAGTAACGGTATTGTTGATCGAGTAGCTTAATGAAGTTCCTTTCTGGGACTGGGCATCCACGCCGAAAATTTCCGAACGCTGTCTGCTTGCGTTTACGGCCACAGTCGATTCCCAGAACTTAAAAAAAGTGTCGGTATAGGAAATAGTAAGCCCGAAGGAATTGTTGTTATAATAATTGAGATACGTTGAGATCTGCGAAAGGCCGTTCTGGGAAGATACCTGTCCGAATGCATTTTTCAGTCTCATGTAATAAAGGCTTGTCGTCAGCTTGTTATTAAAGGTATAGCCCAATTCAAGGTTATTAATGTATGACGGTGTAAGCAAAGGGTTCCCGGAAGAATAAGAATAAGGGTTGGAATACCACCGGAACGGATTCAGGCTCCCCATTCCCGGACGGTTGATCCTTCTTGAATAGGCCAGGCTGAAAATATTTTTATCTTTTTTATAAGAAATATACGCCGATGGGAACCACTGTCCGTACCGGTACGAATTTCCGGAACCTGTGGAAGGCGTGTAACTTTCCGCAGACGTATTTTCATAACGGAGGCCGGCTTTGGTCTCCCAATGTTCTCCGAAATTTTTAGCATAACTAAAATAGGCGGCATAGTTCTCTTCTTTGTACCGGAAAAGATTGGCCCTGTTTTCGTCGGAAATGTACCCGTTATCGGTAAGACTGAAATACTTCAGGTCGGAATTGTTTTTAAACTGATTAAACTTGATTCCGGTTTCAATGTTTCCGAAAGAAAAGGGAAGTTCCAGGTCGGCCTGTGCGGAAAAAATCTGCGGCGCAACCAGGGAAAGAGTTTTTACATTCTGCAACGTGTTGTCGGAAAGCTTTTGGGTAGCGAAATTTACCTCCGTATCGGAATTGTTTTTGTAAAAATTTCCCAGGATACTTAGCTTCTTTCCCAGTGAATCAAGTTTCAGATCATAATAGGCACTGATCGTATGGGTCGGTTCTTTTTCCCGGTGAAAGGTGTTGGTGAGCAGGTTTTCCTCCAGTCCGGCCGGACTAATGTTCCGGGTTCTGTTAATGATATCCATTCCGGATTTCTGATGGGCATAAATATATTCAAATCCGGCTTCGGAATTTTTATTCATCTTATACGACATGCTGATACTGGGAGTCAGCTCGTTCCACATATCCCTTCTTACGGAGTTGCTGTAATTTTGAGTAGCGCCGATAATGCTGTAATTTTCATCGGACCTTTTGGCGGAGTCGTAATAGACCAGTTTCAGGCTGCTGCTGAATTTTTCGGTCTGATAGTTCAGCATACCGTTGTCGCTGAACCCGGAATACGTCCTCTGGATCAGGTTGGAGCTGATGTTGCCGCTGAATCCCAGGTTCGGATTTTTCTTCAGGATGATGTTGATCAGGCCGCTGTTGCCTTGGGCTTCATATTTTGCCGGCGGTGTGGTGATCACTTCTATTTTGGCAATATTTTCGGAACGGATGGATCTCAGGTAATTCAGCAGAGCCTGACCGGAAAGGTTCAGCATCCTGCCGTTGATCATCACGTTCACGCTACTTTTGCCTGTGATTGATATGGATCCTAAATTTTCATCTACTTTGATCATGGGAACATTGGCCAAAGTTTCGGAGCCGTCCATTCCCTGTGAAGCGATGGAAGCTTCCACATTAAAGATCATCCGGTCGGCTTTCCGTTCCAGCAGCTTTTTCTTAATCAGGATGTTTACCTGTTCTATATTTTTCAGGCTGTCTTTTTGAGCTTTGGCCACGGTAGAGGCGGAGAGAAGCGAAAGGATGAAAAAGTATTTCAGTTTCATAGGTTTGTTGAATTTATCTTGAGACAAAAGTATTCCTAACGCTTTTCTCCTGAAACGGCGTTTAGATTTCATCCGGTTTAAAACCGATTAAAATAATTTTGTCGGGAAAAATAAGGAGTTTGTCGGAAAATATTTGGAAAAAGAAAACACACAAACTTACATTTGAGAATGAAAAAAAAGCATATCATCTGGCTTCAGATCCTATACTGGAGTTTAAATTTCATAGGAAAGATTATAACGCCAAGAATATTTTATCCTGAAAAAAATAATTTTCATATTGACGTTCTCAGAATTACCTATTTTATTGTTGGAATCAGTACATTTTATATCTGTTATCTTGTCATTATTCCTAAAATTTTCAATTCTAAAAAATTTTATACGGCCATTCTGGTGTTTTTATTATCCATTACCTGTTTTACAACCTTGCGTTATCTCATAGAAGAAGTACTTCTGCCTGCTACTTTCGGATTTGGAAATTATGACAAGGGAACAGGAATGGCATTTTATTTTTTCGATAATATCTACAACGGCAGTATCACGGTTTTCATTTCAGCCATCTTGTGGTTACTGGAAAAATTTGGGGTGATTGAGACGGAAAAGAAAGCATTGGAACTGGAAAGAAATCAGGCGAAAATCCATGCGCTGAAAACGCAGATTAATCCTCATTTTATCTTTAATTCTTTAAATAATATTTATTCCCTTGTATATCAAAATTCCGATAAAGCTTTACCTGCAATCGAAGAGCTGGGAAGCTTGTTGAGGTATAGTACCAAAGATCTTGAAAAAGATTTTATTACTTTGGATAAGGAGATTGGATACATAGACAGCCTTACAGCACTGGAAAAGCTCAGGATCAGGAATCCCGAACTGTTGGTTATTGAAAACAATATCAGATATCCTCATCTCCGTATTTCGCCGATGCTTTTGGTTCCGTTTGTTGAAAATGCTTTTAAGCACGGAGATTTCCGGAATAAAGGATTTGAAATGAAAATTTCAGATGAAAATCAAGTCCTTCATTTTTACCTTATGAATTACAAAGGGTTGAAAATGAAAGATGAAGGTTCGGGAATCGGAATCGTGAATGTAAGAAAAAGATTGGAACTTCTGTATCCTCAAAAGCATACCCTCGATATTATAGATTCGGAAACGGAATTTATTGTAGATTTAATGATTGATTTAAAGGATGGAAAAAATTAAATGCATTGTCGTAGATGACGAGCCGCTGGCTATTTCACTGCTGGAAAATTATATAAGCAAGGTTCCGTTCTTAGAATTGGTATTTTCTACCGAGAACCCGATTGAAGCCTTGGAATATGTACAGAAAAATGAATCCGACCTGATTTTTCTGGACATCCAGATGCCGGAACTTACCGGAATCAATTTCATGAAAATCCTAGGAGACAAAAAGAAATATATTCTAACCACCGCCTATTCGGAATATGCTTTGGAAGGCTATGAGCATCATGTGATCGATTACCTGCTGAAGCCGGTCCCGTTTGAACGGTTTTACAAAAGTGCGCTGAAAGCCCAGGAACGTTTTATGATGTCAGAAAATAAGGAAGATACCCATTTTTTTGTCAAGTCTTCAGGCCAGCAGTACCGGATCAATTTTAAAGATATTCTGTATGTGGAAAGCATCAGAGATTACATCAACATCAAAATAGCGGAACAGGAATATATTGTGCTGGATACGTTGAAATCCATGGAACAGCAGCTTCCCAGAATGTCTTTTATCAGGATTCATAAATCGTTTATTGTTAATCTGCACCAGATCAATAATGTAGCCGGAAAGAAAGTAACGCTTATTTCAGGAAATGAAATTCCGGTAGGGGAGAGTTACCGGATGAATCTTCTGACCAGGATAAAATAAAAAGAATCTGTCCTAAAAGTTTAGATAGTCTTTTTTTGTAATAAAATGAACAACTAATTTTTTTGCTCCAGAGGAGCAATATCTGTGTAGAAAATAATAGAATATGGTAAGCATGCCGTCGGTGTGCTATGATAAGATAGAATTCCGAAGGAGTTCTGGTATTACAAGATGCTGAATGCCGGTCTACACAGATGCTGCTTCTAAGGAGCAAGTTAAGTGATAATTTCACCCGCTATGCTATAGAAATAAACCTGAAGAAAGTTTTAAGAAAAAAGACTGCCCTTTTTGGACAGTCTCTTTTCTTATTATAATTAATTCCAACAATTAATTTTTTTCCTGCTGTTTGATCAGATTTAAAGCTGAACCTGCCTTAAACCAGTCGATTTGCTGGGTATTATAGGTATGGTTGGCCATAATGATGTCTTTGGTGCCATCCGTATGAATGAATTCCAGCGTCAGTTGTTTCCCCGGAGCAAACTGATCAAGATCTAAGAAGTTGACCACGTCATCTTCCAGTACTTTATCGTAATCCGCTTCATCGGCAAATGTCAGTCCGAGCATTCCCTGCTTTTTCAGGTTGGTTTCGTGGATTCTCGCGAAAGATTTTACCAGTACCGCTTTTACGCCAAGATGTCTCGGTTCCATTGCCGCATGTTCCCTGGAAGATCCTTCTCCGTAGTTCTGATCTCCGACAACAATTGAAGGGATTCCGGCCGCTTTATATGCTCTTTGTACTGCAGGCACTTCACCATATTCACCGTTTAACTGGTTTTTCACTTTATTGGTTTCCATGTTGTAGGCGTTTACGGCACCGATCAGCATGTTGTTGGAAATGTTATCCAGATGGCCTCTGTATTTCAGCCACGGTCCTGCCATAGAAATATGATCCGTTGTACATTTTCCGAAAGCTTTAATTAAAACTCTGGCTCCGGTAATATTCTGCCCGTCCCATGCCGGGAATTCTTCAAGCAGCTGAAGCCTGTCTGAGGTAGGGCTTACATTCACCACTACGCTGGAACCGTCTTCAGAGGGTGCCTGATAGCCATTGTCTTCTACGGCAAAACCTTTGGCCGGAAGCTCGGAACCTTTTGGCTCGTCCAGTTTTACCTGTTCTCCGTTTTCTGCGGTTAAGGTATCAGTGATCGGATTGAAATCCAGTCTTCCGGAAATCGCTACGGCCGCTACCATTTCGGGAGAAGCTACGAAAGCATGGGTATTCGGGTTTCCGTCCGCTCTTTTTGCAAAGTTCCTGTTGAAAGAGTGAATGATGGAGTTTTTCTCGCCTTTTTCAGCGCCTTCTCTGTCCCACTGCCCGATACAAGGACCGCAGGCATTGGTAAAGATCCGGGCATTTTCAAATTTCCGGAAAGAATCCAGGAATCCGTCTCTTTCTGCGGTATATTTTACCTGTTCGGAACCCGGGTTGATTCCTAAGATTGCTTTTGGTTTCACGCCTTTCGCTACGGCATCTTCTACGATAGAAGCTGCTCTTGAAAGGTCTTCATAGGATGAATTGGTACATGAACCGATTAATGCCCATTCCACTTCCAGCGGCCATCCGTTAGCTTCCGCTTTGGCTCTGAATTCAGAAACCGGCGTTGCCAAATCCGGTGTAAACGGCCCGTTTAAGTGAGGCGTAAGTTCGGAGAGGTTGATTTCGATTAATTGGTCAAAATACTGTTCCGGATTAGCATATACTTCCGGATCTCCCGTTAAATGCTCGGCAATCTGGTCTGCAGCATCTACCACGTCCTGTCTGCCGGTAGCGGCAAGATACCTTCTCATCGAATCATCATACCCGAAAGTAGAAGTGGTTGCCCCGATTTCGGCCCCCATATTACAGATCGTTCCTTTTCCGGTAGCGGAAAGCGATTCCGCCCCTTCGCCGAAATATTCTACGATGCAGCCGGTTCCTCCTTTTACGGTAAGAATTCCCGCTACTTTTAAGATCACATCTTTCGGAGCCGTCCAGCCGCTCATTTTACCGGTTAATTTTACCCCGATCAGTTTTGGCATTTTAAGCTCCCAGGCCATTCCGGCCATAACGTCTACGGCATCCGCACCACCGACACCAATGGCAACCATCCCCAGGCCCCCGGCATTCACCGTATGGGAATCGGTACCGATCATCATTCCTCCCGGAAAGGCGTAATTTTCCAGCACTACCTGATGGATAATCCCTGCTCCCGGTTTCCAGAAACCGATTCCGTATTTGTCACAGACAGAGCTGAGAAAATTGAAAACTTCTGAGTTTTTGTTGATTCCTTCCTGCAAATCGGATTCTGCGCCCACTCTTGCCTGGATCAGGTGATCGGCGTGAGCCGTTGAAGGAACCGCCACTTTAGCCTTTCCGGCCTGCATAAACTGAAGAAGCGCCATCTGTGCCGTAGCATCCTGCATTGCCACCCGGTCCGGAGCAAAATCCACATACGAATTTCCTCTTTCATATTCCTGTGTTGCATTTCCTTCCCATAAGTGGGTGTAAAGAATCTTCTCTGAAAGTGTTAGTGGTTTTCCCGTAATTTTTCTTGCCGCAGCAATTCTTTCAGGATAACGCTCGTACACTTTTTTGATCATGTCAATATCAAAAGTCATATCTAATTTATTTTTTTCTTTTATAGATTTCTCCGCTTTCATTTGTTTCAAAGCGGAAATACAGTGTCTTTAGTTCAGCAAAATCTATTCCTCCATGATGTTAAAAAGAATTAAATATGCTGGTGACTAAAAATATTAGTAGCCATTAATTTAAGAAAAAATAAAAGGCTGATCGTTGATTTAGGATAAAATAATAATTCCGCAGTCTTAAATAGAATTATTCTAAACAAAAAAGAAAGATTCCAATCCATACGGATCAGAATCTTTCAGTTATTTATGTAAACAGTTTAGCTGTTTATGATTGTAAATAATTAATGAGCGCTTGTACTGGTAAGCTCTTTGATGGAAGGCACAAAAGTAGTAAGGTCGATGCCTTCTACAGCCGTTTTGTATTCATCGATGCTTGGAATTCTTCCCATGATCGCAGAAAGTACAACAACCGGCGTGGAAGCCAGTAAAGATTCTCCTTTTTTACGCTCGGAATCTTCTACGACTCTTCCCTGGAACAGACGGGTGGAAGTCGCTAAAACGGTATCTCCTTTTTCAGCTTTTTCCTGGTTCCCCATACAAAGGTTACATCCCGGACGCTCAAGGTACATCATATTCTTATATTCAACACGGGCTTCTCCTTTCGGTGCATTGTCATCAAATTCAAAACCGGAGTATTTCTCAAGGAATTCCCAATCGCCTTCCGCTTTCAGTTCATCAATGATGTTATACGTAGGGGCAGCTACGACAAGCGGTGCCTTAAATTCTACCGTTCCGTTTTTCTTTTCAATGTTTTTAAGCATCTGGGAAACGATCTTAAGGTCACCTTTATGAACCATACATGATCCTACGAATCCAAGATCTACTTTTTTCTCTCCTCCGTAGAACGTCAGATCCCGGATGGTATCGTGGGTATATCTTTTGGAAACGTCGTCGTTGTTTACGTCCGGATCGGCAATCATCGGTTCTGTGATCGCGTCAAGGTCTACCACAACTTCAGCATAATATTGAGCATTGTCATCCGGAGTTAAAGCCGGTTTTTCTCCTGATCTGATCTCGGCGATTCTCTTGTTGGCTTTGTCGATAAGTCCCTGAAGAACCTGGTTTCTGTTATCCATTCCTTTATCGATCATGATCTGGATTCTTCCTTTGGCAATTTCCAGTGATTCGATCAGCGTATCATCTTCGGAAATACAGATCGAAGCTTTTGCTTTCATTTCGGCAGTCCAGTCGGTAAAGGTAAAGGCCTGGTCAGCAGGAAGCGTTCCGATATGTACCTCGATGATTCTTCCCTGGAATACGTTTTCCCCGCCGAACTGTTTCAGCATCTGTGCCTGGGTTGCATGAACCACATCACGGAAATCCATGTGCTCTTTCATGTTTCCTTTGAAGGTCACTTTTACGGATTCAGGGATCGGCATGGAAGCTTCACCGGTAGCCAGTGCAAGGGCTACGGTTCCGGAATCAGCTCCGAAAGCTACCCCTTTGGACATTCTCGTATGGGAATCTCCCCCGATGATGATGGCCCATTCGTCGATGGTAATATCGTTAAGAACTTTGTGGATCACATCCGTCATGGAATGGTATTCACCTTTCGGGTCACGGGCGGTGATCAGTCCGAAATCGTTCATGAATTTCATTAATTTAGGGATATTCGCCTGTGCTTTTTTATCCCATACGGAAGCTGTGTGGCATCCTGACTGGTAAGCGCCGTCCACCACCGGAGAAATTACCGTGGCAGCCATGGATTCCAGTTCCTGCGCGGTCATAAGACCGGTCGTATCCTGGGAACCTACAATGTTTACCTGTACTCTTACGTCTGAACCGGCATGAAGAACTTTACCCGGGGTTACCCCTACGGCATTTCTGTTGAAGATTTTTTCAACAGCCGTTAAGCCCTGTCCGTCGTGAGAAATTTCTTTTGACGGAGCAAAAACCTGAGGAGCGTCTGTTCCTAAAACCTGAGCCGCAAAAGTCTGCAGCTTTTTACCGAAAACGATGGCATAAGAACCTCCTGCTTTAATGAATTCCATCTTTTGCGGCGTGAACGATCGGGTAAGATCGATCAGTTCTTCATTTCCTTTATAAAGTTTCTTTTCTTTGGTATTGATGGTTAAAATCGTTCCGGTAGCTACTGAATAGGCTTCCTCTAAAACGATTTCCCCGTTTTCGTTGCGAACCGGGTTCCCGTTTTCGTCTGTTTTTTTAACCCAGTTTTTAAGGTCGATCCCGATTCCTCCCGTTACGTCTACGGTCGTAAGGAAGATCGGGGAAATTCCGTTGGTTCCTCCTACGATCGGAGCGATATTAACAAAGGGTACGTAAGGACTGGCCTGCTTACCGGTCCACAACGCTACGTTGTTTACTCCGGACATCCTGGATGATCCTACACCCATTGTACCTTTTTCAGCGATCAGCATAACGCTGGCATCAGGATGCTGGGTCTGCAGCATTTTGATTTCTTCCTGCGCTTCAGGAGTGATCATGCATTTTCCGTGAAGCTCACGATCTGATCTGGAGTGCGCCTGGTTTCCCGGAGACAAAAGGTCGGTGGAAATATCACCTTCTCCGGCGATGTAGGTTACGACTTTTATTTCTTCAGCTACTTCCGGAAGCTTCGTAAAGAATTCCGCCTGGGCATAGCTTTCAAGGATTTCTTTTGCAATTGCATTACCGTTGTGGTAGGATTCTTTTAAGCGGTTGGTATCCGCTTCGTAAAGGAAAACCTGTGTTTTAAGAACCTCGGCAGCTTCCCGTGCGATGGCTTCATCGTTTCCAAGAGCCAGATCCAATAGTACTTCGATGGATTTACCACCTTTCATATGGGATAAAAGCTCAAAGGCAAAAGCCGGGGAAATTTCTTCTACTACAGATTCACCAAGAATGATTTCTTTTAAAAATTCAGCTTTTACGCTAGCGGCACTAGTCGTTCCGGGTAAAGTATTGTAAATAAAAAATTTAAGAGAATCGGCCCTGTACTCATTGGCCTTATCTTTAATCTGAGCGATGATCTCGCTTAATAATTCAGCACTGTCAATAGGTTTTGGGTGAAGTCCCTGATTTTTCCTTTCTTCAATTTCTTGGATGTAATCCTGATAAATGTTCATAATAATAGAAGTCTTTTCAATCTTAAAAGAGATTATAACGGTATTCCGGTATCCGTAAAAGCAGGGAGAAGAATGGGCTATAATCCGTAATTATTTCAGAAGGTGCTCAATAATAAAGCTTTTCCGGATCCTGATCTAAGAAAATCTGAACATGATCATATCCAGAATCTGTTTCAAAAATGGTTTTATTACCTATAACCCCTGAAAATGTTCCCAAATTTACGGATTTTTCGTATTTTTTATAAATAAATTATTTAGATTCTTTATAAATATGTATTTTATATTTTCTATTTTTGCCTGAATTTTGCAGACTTATGGTGATTATGAAAAAGGTTGTTCCGATTGTATGTCTTTTGATTTCAGCTTCCGTCTTTTCCCAGACTAAAGCGGTAAAGAGGGTTCCGGTAAAAAATATTACCCGAACAACAGCCGTAAATACTACACAAAAACCAAAGGCAGTACAAACTTTACCGGTTATTTATGAAGAGCTGCCCCTTTTAATTCCCAAAAAGAACAACGGAGATTTCGGGTATGTCAACCAGAAAGGGAAATTCATCATTCAGCCTGAATATCATATCGCCGTATTTTTTTATGAGGATTGCAATCTATTAAATTCACCCAACGAAAAGCTCCGGAAATTTGGTACTGCCGAATACGCAACGGTGGAAAAAAACGAAATCTCCTACCGGATCGATCAGAAAGGGAAAAGGGTTTATCAATACAAACAGGCCGATCTTGGAAAGTGTTTCCATAAGGAATATGTACAGCAGCTTTTTCAGGTCTACACGATGAACGGGTTTTTCGGACTGATCGAAAAATCGACATTCACGAATCCGCAGGATTATAAGCAGTTCAAAATTTATCCGCAATACGATTACCTGTTTATCCTGGAAGGCGATGATGTTGCCAATCCGATGATTGTTGCTTCTAAAAATAATGTATTCGGAGTCATCGATATCAATGGAAATGTCATCATTCCATTTGAGTATGCCGACATCAAAAGGAATTTCAGCTGGAAGCTCGGCCGGATGTTCGAGGTTTCCAAAGATGGGAAAAACTATTTTTACATCGACCAGCGGAATAAAGCGTATTAAATTTAATATTTATAGGATTTATGTGAAATTAGGTTGCGCCGATAATGGTTTAAGCCATCCCGTTTGTGCTTAATTTTACCGGGATTTATTGACGCACGTTCATTCATCGATTCAGGTCTTTTGTCTCATTCGGACTGCATCACATCGGGTTGCACCCGATGCTGATTTAAGCCGCCCCGTTGGGGCTCACCGGTTTTTACAGATCATATTGAAACAAAAATTTTGTTTGTCATTTAATTGCATCGTAAATTTAAGCCATAAGCCATAAGCCATAAGCCATAAGCCATAAGCCATAAGCCATAAGCCATAAGCCATAAATCTCATAAATTTTTCTTAATTTTGCCGCTGAAATAAAGGGGTGCTGTCACAAGCTGAGATTATACCCAATGAACCTGGAACGGGTAATGCCGTTTAGGGAATTTAAATGTACCAATGTGAAAATCTAGCAATGTGCCAATGCTTATTGTTAAATTGGTAAACCGAATACATTGTTACATTATTAATCCGCCCCTTTTATTCATTAAATGTTAAAATTTATAGAATGAAAGGATTATTTTTTTTAGGGCTTACCGTCGGCGCATTTGCCTTCGTACAGGCTCAGGATACCGATTCCATACAGACAAGGCCGATTGAAGCCGTCAATTTTACCAAAAGGCTTCCCGTTGCCAAAGAAATCATTAATGTCCGGAAAGATATCGACAGCCGGAACCTGGGGCAGGATCTTCCGATCTTACTGAAAAACCAGACTTCCGTCATTTCCACTTCCGATGCCGGAAACGGGGTAGGATATACCGGATTCAGGATCCGGGGTGTTTCGGGAACGGCGATTAATGTGATGATGAACGGCGTTCCTTACAACGATTCTGAAAGTCAGGGGACCTTCTTCGTAAACGTGCCGGACCTTACGAGTTCCGCTTCACAGATTTTAATTCAGAGAGGTGTTGGAACTTCCAATAACGGAGCAGCAGCATTCGGAGCGAGTGTTAATGTGCTTTCCAAAGATCCTGAAGAAAAGTTTTATGTGAAAACCGATGATAGCTACGGTTCATTCAATACGTACAAATATTCTGCTGAGGTAGGCTCCGGGAAGTTCTGGGGCAACCGGCTGTCGGTGATGGGAAGATATACGCACATCAATTCCGACGGTTACATCGACAGGGCCTTTTCAAAACTGAATTCTTATAATTTCACGGCTTTATTTGAGGAAGGAAAAACAAGAATCCGGCTCATGGCTTTTGGCGGAAAGGAAAAAACCTATCAGGCCTGGAACGGGATCGACCGCAAGACTTGGGAAACCGATCCGAAATTTAATTATTCAGGAGCGATCTATGATGCCGACGGAAATATTTCCGGCTTTTACAACAATGAGACGGACAATTACAGGCAGAACCATTATCAATTGCTTTGGGAACAGAAATTCAATGAGAAATGGAACCTCGAGACAACGCTGCATTATACCAAAGGAAAAGGCTATTACGAAAACTACAAGCAGGGCGATCCTTTTTCAAGATATAATCTGCCGGATGTGAACGGTGACGATTCTTCCGATTTCATCCGTAAAAAATGGCTGAATAATGATTTCTATGGCATCGTTTCCACATTATACGGGAAATTGGGAATGGTAGATCTTAACTTCGGGGCTGTGGCCAATCAGTATTACGGCAGGCATTTCGGGAACGTGACCGGCGTTTTCCTGCCGCAGATCAATGAATACGAATATTACAGAAACCGTTCCGTGAAAAATGAAGTCTCAGGATTTGCCAAAGCATTGGTTAAACTGAACGATTTTGAGATCTTCGGTGATCTTCAGCTCAGAAATGTGGACTATGATACCAGAATTATCACTGCCGGCGACGGTGAAGGAGCAGACCTGAAAAAGAACTGGCTGTTTTTCAATCCGAAAGCCGGGATCAACTACCGTATCGGAAATGGCAAGGTCTTCCTTTCCTACGCGCACGCCCAACGTGAACCGAACCGTGACGATTTATTGGCCAACAACAACGTAAAGGCAGAGAAACTCCATGATTTTGAAGCAGGAGTGGAAAAACAGTTCGGCATCGTTTCGTTTACGGCAAACCTCTATTATATGTATTACGTCAATCAGCTGGTGTTGAACGGAGAGCTGAATAATGTAGGCGCTTTCATCCGGACCAATTCCGGGAAAAGCTACCGGAGCGGGATCGAGCTGGGAGCATTGGCTAAAATTTCAAAGCAATGGGAGATCAACGGAAATGTGAGCTTCAGCAACAATAGGAACCTGGATTTTAAAATCGAAAACACGGAAGGCATCCAGGATCTCGGAAATACCCAAATTTCTTTCTCGCCGGACATCATCGCCAACCTGGCCCTGAAATTCAACCCGAATAAAAATTTCCAGTTTTCCCTCATGAACGAATATGTAGGAAAACAGTATTTAGATAACTCGGAAGACGAAAACCTTCAGCTGAAAGATTATTTTTTAACCGATTTCAATGCGCAGTATCAGTTTAAAATCAAAAATAACGATATCGCACTGAAACTTCTGGTGAATAACATTTTCAATAAAAAGTATGTGAACAACGGCGCGGTGTGGGACGGCGAACCGTATTATTTCTCACAGGCCGGGACCAATTTTATGTTCGGGATCAGCTGGACCATCCGGTAAAAGGCTATATTTAAACAAATTATAGTAAGTAAAAAGTTAGATTTTTCAAGGCTGCCCCGGCAGTCTTTTTTATTTTTATCAGGAGCTTGATCGCGCTATCCACTGTATCTTTTTTGCGGCGGCCTCCGCTTTGCTCCATCCGCCACAAAAAAGGATTCCGTTGCTATCGCGGCTAGGGCAGTGGTGATCCTTATTGTCGTTTGACTTTAGCTTGGTGGAGAAAGTCGATAGTAACCATAGATTTGCACAGATGACGGTCTCGGTTCCGCTCAGCCGCCGTAATTGCTTTTGATTAATAGCACTATATAAAATCTTTGATTTTTTAAGACTTTTGTGCACTTATTTTAGCACTGGGAATTAAACTTTACTAAGAGACTGTTTAAATTTTAATTCAGCAAACTTTCCGTCATTTCTCTTAATTTTCTGAATTAAATAAACTTTGTTTATTCTTCACTTTAATATGATGATTTCAATTGATTTAATTGAATATCGCCGGGCAATCGGCATATTGATTTTTTTAAGCTAAAATACCTTAAATTCTTAATGTTAAAATATAAAAGGTAAATTTAAACAGGCTCTAAGCAGAATCCATATCTTTTGTGCCTTTTGTGGTGAAATTTTTTGCGGTTGAATAGTAACTGCAGGTTTACGCAGGTTTTCACAGATCATGNAGAATCCATATCTTTTGTGCCTTTTGTGGTGAAATTTTTTGCGGTTGAATAGTAACTGCAGGTTTACGCAGGTTTTCACAGATCATGGTTGATCTTCAAAATTCGTGGTAATATATTAACCGAAGTTGCTTCCAGCATCCTGCACCCATCTTCCAGCCTTTTTTAGTACGGTTTGTAATTCGGGTTCCTGTCATTATTAAATTTAAGAAGCTGTTTGAGTTAAATTTTCTT